>CAYGZN010000041.1:7151-11835 GCA_964354355.1 uncultured Burkholderiaceae bacterium
GCTGCGCCGCTGGCCATTGCCGCCGGTGCGCCAGACCTATTCGACCCGCGACACGATCCTGTACGCGCTGGGGCTGGGGCTGGGCCAGGATCCGCTGGATCCGAACCAGCTTCGCTTCGTCTACGAGGAGGCCCCGGGCGGCCTGCGTGCTCTGCCCACGATGGCGGTCGTGCTCGGCTCACCGGGCTTCTGGGCCCGCGACCCGGCAACCGGCATCGACTGGGTCCGGATCCTGCACGGCGAGCAGGAACTGGAACTGCACGCGCCGCTGCCGGCTGCGGCCACGATCGTCGGCCAGACGCGCGTGACGCACCTGGTCGACAAGGGCGAGGGCAAGGGCGCGCTGATGTACTCGCAGCGCACGATCACCGAAGCCGACAGCGGCCGCTTGCTGGCCACCGCGCGCAGCGTGTCGTTCATGCGTGGCGACGGTGGCTTCGCGCGCGACGGTCAGGTTTCCGACACGCCGCCCCCGGCACGCGCGGCCACGCCCGACACGCCGCCCGAGCGGGTCGTCGAGATGCGTACGCGGCCCGAGGCGGCGCTGGTCTATCGCCTGTCCGGCGACTACAACCCGGTGCACGCGGACCCGGCCGTTGCGCAGCGGGCGGGGTTCGAGCGGCCGATCCTGCACGGGCTGTGCACGTTCGGCGTCACGGGGCACGCGCTGCTGTCGGCGCTGTGCGACGGCGACCCGACGCGCCTCGCGCAGATCGGCGCGCGCTTCTCGTCGCCGGTGTACCCGGGCGAGACGCTGCGGGTCGAGATCTGGGGCTCGGGCGAGGACGTGCGCTTTCGCACCCGCGTGCTCGAGCGCGACATCGTCGTGCTCAGCCACGGCACGGCCAGGACGCGGCCCGCGGCATGATGCGGGGCGGCGTGACCACCCGGGTCCGGGCGTAGAATCGGCAGGCACACGCGGCGGCCCGCTGGACACCGCACCGCGCAGGGCACCGCACCGAAGAGGAGACACCACGATGGGGATGCTCGAAGGCAAGGTCGTCGTCGTCACGGGCGCCGGACGCGGCATCGGGCGCGATTTTGCGATGGCGATGGCTGCGGCGGGCGCGAAGGTCGTCGTCAACGACCCCGGCGTATCGGCCACCGGTGAGGGCCACGACGCCGGCCCCGCCCAGCAGGTCGTCGACGAGATCCGCGCGGCCGGCGGCACCGCGGTCGGCAACACCGACAGCGTCGCGGCCTGGGACTCGGCCAACCGCATCATCCAGACTGCCGTGACCGCGTTCGGCACGCTCGACGTTGTCGTCAACAACGCCGGCATCCTGCGCGACCGCATCTTCCACCAGATGTCGGTCGACGAGTGGAAGGCGGTCATCGACGTGCACCTGAACGGCACCTTCTACATGTCGCGCGCGGCCGCGCCGATCTTTCGCAGCGAGGAGAAGGGCGCGTTCGTGCACATGACCTCCACGTCCGGGCTGGTCGGCAACTTCGGGCAGGCCAACTACGGGGCGGCCAAGCTCGGCATCGTCGGGCTGTCCAAGTCGATCGCGCTGGACATGCAGCGCTACGGCGTGCGCTCGAACTGCATCTCGCCGTTCGCCTGGAGCCGGCTGATCGGCACGATCCCGTCGGACACACCGGAACAGCAGGCGCGCCTGGCGCGGATGCGGGCGATGGAGACCGCCAAGATCGCGCCGCTGGCCGTCTACCTGGCCAGCGACCAGGCGAAGGACGTCAGCGGGCAGATCTTCGCGGTGCGGGCCAACGAGATCTTCCTGATGAGCCAGAGCCGGCCGGTGCGCTCGGTGCACCGCTCCGAGGGCTGGACCCCCGAGTCGCTGGCCGAGCACGGCATGCCCGCGCTGCGCGCGCACTTCTACCCGCTGCACCGCTCCGCGGACGTCTTCAACTGGGACCCGATCTGAGACACCGACCGACATGGACAACGACTTCGGAATCGTTTCGTACGGCGCCTACATCCCGCGCACGCGGCTGCAGCGCAAGGCCGTCGCCGCAGCCAACGGCTGGTTCAACGCGTCGCTGCGCGGCCTGGCCAAGGGCGAACGCGCGATCGGCAACTGGGACGAGGACGCGATCACGATGGGCGTCGAGGCGGCACGCGACTGCCTGGCGGGCGTGGACCGCGCGACGGTGGGCCAGCTCGTGCTGGCCTCGACGACGCAGCCCTTCGACGACCGGCAGAATGCCGGCGTGGTCGCCAACGCGCTGAACCTGGGCGGCGCGACGCGCACGATGGACGTGACCGGCAGCCTGCGCTCGGGCACGACCGCGCTGGCGGCGGCGCTGGCCGGCAGCGGCGGGCCGGCCGTGACGCTGCTGGTCGCCTCCGACGCGCGCAAGGCCAAGGCCGGCAGCCCGCAGGAGATGCAGTACGGCGACGGCGCCGCGGCGCTGCTGCTGGGCCGCAGCGGGCCTGCCGGCGGCCCGATCGCGCGGCTGGTCGGCGAGCACACAGAGTCCGTCGACTTCGTCCACCAGTACCGTGCCCACGACCGGGCCCACGACTACGGGTGGGAAGAGCGCTGGATCCGCGACGAGGGTTACCTGAAGATCGTGCCGCGCGCGGTCGCGGCGCTGCTCAAGAAGGCCGGCGTCGACGCGGCGTCGGTCACGCACTTCTGCATGCCGACCACGCTGTCGCGCGTGGGCGCCGGCGTCGCGAAGAAGCTCGGCATCCCCGAGGGCGCCGTGCGCGACACGCTGGGGGCCGGCTGCGGCGACACGGGCGCCGCGCACCCGCTGGTGATGCTGATCGCCGCGCTCGAAACCGCCCGTGCCGGCGACCGGATCCTGGTCGCGGGCTTCGGCGAGGGCTGCGACGCGCTGCTGTTCGAGGTGACGCCGACGATCGGCAGGCTGCCGGGCCGCATCGGCGTGTCCGGTGCGCTCGCGCGACGTCGCGAGGACAGCAATTACATGCGCTACCTGTCGTTCAACGACCTGATCGACCTGGAGCGCGGCATGCGTGCCGAGGTCGACAAGGCGACCGCGCTGTCGGTGCTGTACCGCAACCGCGACATGATCCACGGGCTGGTGGGCGGCAAGTGCCGCGCGTGCGGCACCGTGCAGTACCCGAAGCAGCGCTACTGCGTGAACCCGGACTGCAACGCGCTCGACAGCCAGGACGACTACCGCTTCGCCGAGCAGTCGGGCAAGGTCATGTCGTACACGGCCGACTCGCTGACCTACAGCCCGGATCCGCCCACCTACTTCGGCATGGTGCAGTTCGACGAAGGCGGACGGATGCTGCTGGACTTCACCGACGTCGACGCCGAGCGCATGGACGTCGGGCTGCCGATGCGGATGATGTTCCGCATCAAGGATGCCGACCCGGTACGCGGGTTCCGGCGGTATTTCTGGAAGGCGGCGCCGGCGCAGCCGTAGGCCGGGGCGACGCGGGCGCAGCTGAAACTCGAGGCTGCGCGCACGCAGTCTCATCACCGACACAACCGCGCCGGCGCGAGCGGATCGCGCCGGCGCAACGAAGGAGCAGGACATGGCCACTGGCATCAAGGACAAGGTCGTCATCCTCGGCATGGGGTGCTCGAAGTTCGGCGAGCGCTGGGACGCCAATGCGCAGGACCTGATGGTCGAGGCGTTCGAGGAGGGGCTGAAGGACGCGGGCATCGAGCGCAGGCAGATCGAGGCCGCCTGGTTCGGCACCGCGATCGAGGAGCAGCACGTGGGCAAGTCGGGCGTGCCGCTGGCGATGACGCTGCGCCTGCCGTACATCCCGGTCACGCGCGTCGAGAACTACTGCGCGACCGGCACCGAGGCGTTTCGCGGTGCGGTCTACGCGGTCGCGTCGGGCGCGGTCGACATCGCGCTGGCGCTGGGCGTCGAGAAGCTCAAGGACACCGGCTACGGCGGGCTGCCCCAGCGCAGCCGCGGCGCACTCAACGACCTGTTCTGGCCGAACCTGTCGGCGCCGGGCTCGTTCGCGCAGCTGGCCGCTGCCTATCGCGCCAAGCACGGCGTGGACAAGGGCGACCTGAAGCGGGCGATGGCGCACATCTCGGTCAAGAGCCACGCCAACGCCGGCAAGAACCCCAAGGCGCACCTGCGCAACCCGATCACCGAGGAGGACGTGCTCAACGCCCCGATGATCGCCGAGCCGCTGGGCCTGTTCGACTGCTGCGGCGTGTCCGACGGCTCGGCCTGCGCGATCGTCACCACGCCGGACATCGCCCGCGGGCTGGGCAAGAAGGACCTGGTGTCCGTCAAGGCGCTGCAGCTGGCGGTGTCCAATGGCCAGGAGGTGCAGTTCGACCAGTGGGACGGCTCGTACTTCGCGACCACCCGCGCGGCCGCCGCGCGCGCCTACAAGGAGGCCGGCATCAGCCGGCCGCGCGAGCAGGTGTCGCTGGTCGACGTGCACGACTGCTTCTCGGTGACCGAGCTGGTCACGATGGAGGACCTGCAGCTGTCGCCCGAAGGCACCGCGATCACCGACGTACTCGACGGCTTCTACGACGCGCAGGGCAAGGTGCCGTGCCAGATCGACGGCGGGCTGAAGTGCTTCGGTCACCCGATCGGCGCGTCGGGGCTGCGAATGATCTACGAGATGTACCTGCAGATGACCGGGCGCGCCGGCGAACGCCAGCGGCCCGCACCGGTGATCGGCATGACGCACAACCTGGGCGGCTTCCCGAGCCAGAACGTGTCGTCGATCACGATCGTCGGGCAGTACGGGGCCTGA
>CAYGZN010000041.1:11935-13465 GCA_964354355.1 uncultured Burkholderiaceae bacterium
CTTCCCGAGCCAGAACGTGTCGTCGATCACGATCGTCGGGCAGTACGGGGCCTGAGGGGACTGTTTCTCTGCTCTGCGGGCTCGTTGCCCCACAGCGGGTGGTGGCACGCTGCATGGCGGCCCGGCGCGAGCTCGCGCATCGGCGGCTCCTGGGCCGCGCAGCGGGCGTCGGCCCGCGGGCAGCGGGTCCGGAAGCGGCAGCCCGAAGGCGGTGCGGTGGGCGACGGCGGCTCGCCGATCGGCACGCTGCGTGCCGGCGGGGCGTCGGGGTCGGGCAGGGGGATCGCCTCGAGCAGGACGGCCGTATACGGATGCAGCGGAGCGCGAAACAGCGCGGCCGATTCGCCGACTTCGCACAGCTTGCCCAGGTACATCACCGCGACCCGGTCGCTGACGGCCTTGACGACCGCCAGATCGTGCGCGATGAACAGCATCGTCAGCCCGTAGCGCGCCTTCATCTCCTCGAGCAGGTTCAGGATCTGCGCGCGGATCGACACGTCGAGCGACGAGACCGGCTCGTCGCAGACGAGCAGCTGCGGCTCCAGCACGAGCGCGCGCGCGATGCAGACCCGCTGGCACTGCCCGCCGGAGAACTCGTGAGGCAGGCGACCGCTGACCGCCTCGGGGTCGAGGCCGACGGCGCTCATCACCGCGTGCACGCGCCGATCGCGCTCGGCCGCGTCGGAGACACCGGCGACCACGAGTGGTTCGGCGACGATCTCCCCGATGCGCCGGCGGGGGTTCAGCGAGGCGATCGGATCCTGGAACACGAGCTGCATGTGCCGCCGCGTCCGGCGCAGCGCAGCGCCGCGCATTGCGGTCAGTTCCTGCCCGTCGAAGACGACCCTTCCTGAGCGTACGTCGCACAGGCGCAGCACCGCGCGGCCGAGCGTCGACTTGCCGCAGCCGCTCTCGCCGACCAGGCCCAGCGTCTCGCCGCGCTTCACGTCGAAGCTGACGCCCGATACCGCGTGGACCGTCGCGCCCGACACCGCGTACTCGACGACCAGGTCCTGCACCGACAGCAGCGGCGTGCCACGCTCGTCGGTGGGCGAGCCGGTGGGCCCTCGGTCAGCCGTCGCTGGATCGGCGGAGGCGCGTTCGGTTGTTGCCCGTTCAGCGTTCGCTCGGTCTGGCATCGCGCGTTCGGGCATCGGTTCCACACTCATCCCGCGGCCGTCGCAGGGACCGGGATCGGGTTCCAGCACGCGAACGGGTGCTCGACCGGGCCGGCTTCGGCCAACTCGGGGCGCGCCTTCACGCACCGATCGAGCGCCCGCGTGCAGCGGGGCGCGAACGCGCAGCCCGGCGGCAGGCGGGCCATGTCGGGCGGTCGGCCGGTGATCGCCGACAGCGGCGTGTGGGGCGCGGCGTCGAGCTTGGGGATCGCTGCCAGGAGTGCCGCGGTGTACGGCATGCGCATCGACCTGAACAGATTGCGCGTCGTTGCCCGTTCGACCACGCGTCCGGCATACATGACAGCCACCTCGTCCGCGCGCCCGGCGACCACGCCGAGGTCGTGGGTGATCA
>CAYGZN010000042.1:0-13429 GCA_964354355.1 uncultured Burkholderiaceae bacterium
CGAATCGGCATCCTCACCGGCGGCGGCGACTGCCCGGGGCTGAACGCGGTCATCCGCGCGGTTACGCGCACGGCGCGCGGCGGCTACGGCGCGACCGTCATCGGCATCGAGGACGGGTTCGAAGGCCTGCTCGAAGGCCGCCTGCGCGAAATCGACTACAGCGAGGTCGCCGGAATCATCGGCGTGGGCGGAACGATCCTGGGGACCACCAACAAGGGCGACCCGTGGCACTTCCCGCGGGTGGGTCCCGACGGGGTGGTGCGCATCGAGGACGTTTCACAGCAGGTGCTGGCGCGCATTCGCGAGGCCCGCATCGACACGCTGATCGTGGTCGGCGGCGACGGGTCGATGCACATTGCCAAGAAGATCTCGGACCTGGGCGTGCACGTGGTCGGCGTGCCCAAGACGATCGACAACGACCTGGCCGCGACCGACCAGACGTTCGGCTTCGACACCGCCGTGTCGATCGTGACCGAGGCCATCGACAGGCTGCACACGACGGCATCGTCGCACCATCGGGTGATGGTCATCGAGGTGATGGGCCGCTACGCAGGGTGGATCGCGCTGGCCGGCGGCATGGCGGGCGGCGCCGACACGATCCTGATACCCGAGATTCCGTTCGGCTGGGACTCGGTGTTTCGGCACGTGCAGCATCGCGCGCGCCGCGGCCGGCGCTTCAGCATCGTCTGCGTGGCCGAGGGCGCCAAGCTTCCGAACGGCGCCGAGGTGGTCAAGGGGATGGACATCCGACGAACCGACGCGCGCCAGCTCGGGGGCATCGGCGCAGTCGTTGCGGCGCGCATCGAGGAGGGCACCGGGCTTGAGACGCGTGTCACCGTGCTGGGCCACCTGCAGCGCGGCGGCTCGCCCACGGCGTTCGACCGGATCCTGGCGACCCGCTTCGGCGTGGCGGCGGCGCACAGTGCGTGCCGGGGCGAGTCGGGCGTGATGGTGTCGCTTCGCGGGACCGAGATCGTCTCGGTGGCGATCGGCGATGCGATCGCGTCGCTGCGCACGGTCCCGCCCGACCACGCGTGGGTCCGCGCGGCGCGCTCGGTCGGCGTGCGCTTCGGCGACGAGGTCCGCTGAGAGGCGCGAAGGCGGGCGCGCGGGTAGGCCGCGTTACCAGATCCGCAACGCGCATCCGGCAGCCAGCGCGCCGCCGAGTTCGCGGGCGCGCTGCAGTTCGGGCGTGTGAATCACCTTCGGCGCAAGAATGGCCTCGGCAGACTGCGCGTGCGTGATGACGAGCAGGGGCTCGGCCACGCGGCGCAGTCGCCAGCCCGTGGCGATGCGATCGAGCTGCCGCAGCGCGCCCTGGCCGTCGGACCCCGCGCAGACGATCGTCGCGTACGGGCGCCCGACCACGCGATCCAGTGCGGCGTAGTAGGTCCGGTCGAAGAAGTCCTTCATCAGCCCTGCCATCGAGCCCAGGCACTCGGGCGTGGCGAAGAGCATGGCCTGCGCGCCGATCACATCCCGCGCCGCAGCCTGGTCTGCGCGCCGGCACACCACCGCACAGCCGGGCTCGGCGCTCGCCCCCTCACAGGCCGCCTCGACCAGCTGCTGCGTGCCGCCGGTGTTGGACCACCAGACGACCAGCAGTTGCGGCGCATGCGATTCGGACACCCGTCCCTCAGCGCCCGAAGATCCCCCTGAGCACCCGGACGCCTTCCTTGACCCCCTGCTCGACGGCCTCGTTGGCGCTGCCGGGCAGGCCTGGAACGCCGCCCGCGGCCGGCGCCTGGCCCGTGCCGGACTGCGACGCATCGGACGTGCCTGCCGGCGCCGCGGCGCCCCCGTCCGCAGGGGGCGTGCTGCCCCCGCGTGCGGCCGCACCCCGCGACGCCGCGCCGGAACCGCCGAAGTCGGCGCCCTCCATCAGCAGCGCGCTGGTCGTCGACTTCAGCCGCAGCTTGAGCGCCCATTGCTGCTCCCATGCCACCTTGGGATCCTGGGGACGCGGCGGATGAACCAGGTTGAGCTCATCGCCATAGGCCACGAAGCTCAGCATGCCGGCGGGCATCGCCTGGCTGGCTTCGACGGAAACCGTGCAGTCGCCACGGTCCGGTGCCAGCACGACCTGCTCGCGCACCAGCCGGGCCGCCTCGGCCGGTGGGACGTAGTCCGACAGTGCGCCGCCCATCTCCTGCACCGCGCTCGACGTCCACATCACGATGTCGCCGCCGTCGCGCGCACCGAAGGCGCTGATGAAATAGCCGGTGGCGCCCGGCAGCGGCTTCCAGGTGAGCTGCGTCGCCCCGCTCGGCGTGCGGCCCTTGTTCAGCTCGACGCCGGGCATGAAGTTGTGCCGATCGGTCACGGCGAAGCGGATCTCGGGCGAATAGTTGCCCTTGACGACGTGCTCGCCGACCATCGACGCGTCGGCCGGAATCTCGCGGCGCTCCTGCCCGTGCGGCCACTCGCCGAAACTGCGGTCGACGCCGAAGGCGGGTCCGCGTGGCGCACGCACGCTGCGCGACGTCAGGTTCGGCGGCGCCTGGCCGGCAGCGACCTTGGAGAAGTCGATGACGACCGGCTGGCCGGGGCCCGCCTTCTCGCCGCAGCCCCAATAGATCAGCAGGCGTCCCTTGGGCTGCTCCATGCCCTGCGGCATCGAGCGCTCCAGCGGCTCGCGCCGCGGTTGCGCGGGTTCGGGCGTCAGCAGCGGCAGCGCCTGGCCCATCGCCATCGCCGGCGGGATCAGGTGTTCGGCCTGGGGTGGCCCCGAGGCCGCCTGGGACGATCCCAGCCGCAGCTCCAGCGTTCGGGCCGGCGCCTGCGGGCGGCCCATCGCCATTCCCATCAGGGCGCCGATCCCGCCGCCGCCCGCCATCGATGCGCCGAAGCCGCTCGTGGTGGCGGCCGTCATCCAGTAGTTGGCGATCGGCGGCCTCACGACCTGCTGCGCTTGTGCGCCCGCATCGGCGCACAACCCGACGCCCAGCGCCAGCGGCGCGGCCCACGCGGCAGCTTGTCGCGACTTCGACGGGGCCGCACGGCGCACGCGGCGGCCCGGGTTCGTGACGGTGTGACGGTGCATGATGGACTCCTGTCGATCGCGACCGGGCATCCGGAACCTCCGATACGCCGTCGCCTTCCGATGTTACTCCGCAGTCCAGCGCGTGCGCACGGTCCGGCGCGCCGCCGACCCCCTTTGTCCGCGACAAGGACCCGCGTTCGCGACCCGCGGTCCGCGGATCTGCGCCGGGCCCGGCCGGACCACCGGATTAGGCCGGAAATTCGCCCACGGCGGCCGGAATTCGGCTTACCGTATGGCCCTATGTCCCCTCGCCATCGTCAGCTTGCCGGATCCGCGATCGCGCAGCTGCGTGCGCACGCGCACGCCGTCACGCTCGAGCTCGGGCCGTATTCGCTGCGGGTCGTCGAGCTCGACCCGGACGACATGCCCAAGCTGCGTCGCCACGCCTGCCTGGACCTCACGCATTCGCGGATCACGCTGCGCCGCGACCTGACCCCGTCGCAGTGGATGCGCGCCTTCGTTCACACGCTGGTGCGGGTCATCCACTACTCGCATGCCACGCTGATCCACGCCAGCACCGAGGAGCACCTGACCCACAGTCTGGCCAGCGGGCTGTCGCAGCTCGCCCGCCGCAATCCGCAGTTCACGTGGGCGCTGCTGCGCGCACTGAATCCGCACGTGCGGCGCAGTGACAGCGCGCCGGTGCGGATCGCCGTGGGTGCGGTCAGCTGGCGGGTCACGTTGCTCACGCACAAGGCGGCGACGCGGCTGAGGGTGTTCGGCCAGGCCGACCTGCAGCGACGCCGCCTCGAACTGGACCCGGCGCTGTCGGGGACGCAGCTTGCCGTGATCTTTCTGCACGAGCTGCTGCACGGCCTTCACGACGCGGTCGGCGTCGTCGACCACACGCCGCCCCACGTTGCGCACGCGCGCGAGTCGATTGCGCTGTCACGGTTCCTCGCGCACAACCCGCAGGCCGCCGGCTGGTGGTTCGGGCTGCTGCAGGCGCGGACCGACCCGGCGCGGGCCATGCAGGCGCGGGCGACCCCCGCGCGGTCCAACCCCGTGCGGACCGGTGCAGCGCGCAGCAGCCAGGCCGCCGTCGCGGGCACGCGCCGCAGTCGCGCGGCCGGCCGGCACCGCGTCGCGAGTCGCACGCGCGCCTGAGGGCTGCGGCGGCGCGCCGGCGCGGCGCGCGGGCGGGCGAGTCGACCCGGTCGCAGGTCCCGCGATCCTTCTGCGAATCCTCCTTGTCCGAAGCGGGGCGCGTGCCCTATATTGCGTCGAGCGCGGCGACGGCGGCCGCGACGGTGGTGATCGGCGCGATCGGACCGCGACGTGCCTCGTTCGCCCCGACCTGCGGGCGGGCCCGACATCCAGAGGGGGATCGAATGGCCAGACTCAGTGTCAACGGCAAGGGCGTCGAGGTGGACGCCGACGACAAGACGCCGCTGCTGTGGGTGCTGCGCGAGCAGCTCGGCTTGACGGGCACGAAGTACGGCTGCGGAATCGCGCAGTGCGGGTCGTGCACGGTGCACGTCGACGGGACGGCGCTTCGCTCCTGCGTGATCCCCGTCGGTGCCATGACGCCAGCGCAGCAGGTCGTCACGATCGAAGGCCTCTCGGCCGATGGGTCGCACCCGGTTCAGAAGGCCTGGCTCGAACTCGACGTGCCGCAGTGCGGATTCTGCCAGGCGGGCATGATCATGGCCGCGGTGGCCCTGCTGCGCAGCAATCCCAAGCCGACGGACGCCGACATCGACGCGCAGATGTCGAACATCTGCCGCTGCGGCACCTACAACCGCGTGCGTGCAGCCATCCATCTGGCCGCGGGCGGCCCGCCGCCGCGCGCCTGACCCGGAGATCGCCATGAACAATGCAGCCGATCTCTCGCGCCGGCGATTCCTGGTGGCGTCCGGCGCCGCCGCCGGTGGGCTGAGCCTGGGCTTCCACGTTCCGATGCTCGGCTCGGCCCTTGCCGCGGAGCCGATGCCCGAAGTCAATGCCTGGGTGGTTGTGAAGCCCGACGACACGGTCGTGATCCGGATCGCACGGTCCGAAATGGGTCAGGGGACGCTGACCGGCCTTGCGCAGCTGGTCGCCGAAGAACTCGAGTGCGACTGGTCGAAGGTCACGACCGAGTACCCGACGCCGGGGCAGAACCTGGCGCGCGGCCGCGTCTGGGGCAATTTCTCGACGGGTGGCAGCCGGGGAATCCGTGAGTCGCAGGAATACGTGCGCAAGGGTGGAGCCGCGGCACGCCAGATGCTGGTCCAGGCCGCCGCCAACGGCTGGAACGTGCCCGCCGCGCAGTGCCGCGCCAGCAGCAGTGTGATCACGCACGGTCCCTCGGGTCGAACGACGACTTACGGCCAGGTCGCCGGCGCCGCAGCGCGCATCGCGCCGCCCAGCGACGTCGTCCTCAAGGACCCGAAAGACTGGAGGATTGCCGGCAAGTCCGTGAAACGGCTGGACACCGCCGACAAGCTCACCGGCAAGCAGGTCTACGGCATGGACCTGAAGCTGCCCGGGATGCTCAACGCCGCGATCAGGGACTGTCCGGTGTTCGGTGGCAAGCTGGCCAGCTTCGACGCGTCCAGGGTCTCGTCCATGGGCGGCGTGCGCAACGTGGTCCGGGTCGGCGACTCGGCCGTGGCCGTCGTGGCCGACACCTGGTGGCAGGCCACGACGGCACTCGATGCGCTGCCTGTCGTCTGGGACGAGGGGCCGAACGCGCGGGTCAGCAGTGCGACGATCGCTCAGGCGCTGGCCGCAGGCCTCGAGGGGGGCGAGGCCTTCGTCGGCAACAAGGCGGGGGACGTGCAGTCGGCGTTGGCTGGCGCGGCGAAGAAGGTCGAGGCGGTGTACAGCTACCCGTTCCAGAACCACGCGACGATGGAGCCGATGAACGCCACGGCGCTGGTCACAGCGGACCGGTGCGAGGTCTGGACGCCTACGCAAAACGGCGAGGCGGCGCTCGCCGCCGCCGCCGCCGCCGCCGGGCTGCCGCCTGCGAAGTGCGAGGTGTACAAGCTGCATCTGGGTGGAGGCTTCGGGCGGCGCGGCGCCGTCCACGACTGGGTCACCCAGGTCGTGCAGATCGCGCGCCAGATGCCGGGCAGGCCCGTCAAGCTGATCTGGTCGCGCGAGGAGGACATGCTGCACGGCCGCTACCACCCGATCACGCAGGCGAAGATGGTCGGCGCGCTGGACGCGGGCGGCAACCTGGTCGGCCTGCACATGCGAATCTCGGGCCAGTCGATCCTGGCCGGCGTGGCACCGCAGAACCTCCAGGAGGGCCGCGATCCAGTCGTCTTCCAGGGGCTGGGCCAAAGCGGCGACGGCGCGATCGGCTACACGGTCCCGAACCTGCTGATCGAGCACGCGATGCGCAACCCGCACGTGCCGCCCGGATTCTGGCGCGGCGTCAACCACAACCAGAACGCCATCTACCTCGAGTGCTTCGTCGACGAACTGGCCCACGCCGCAGGCCAGGACCCGCTGGCTTTCCGACGGCGCATGATGGGCAACCACCCCAAGCACCTGGCCGTGCTCAACGCCGTGGCGCAGCGCTCGGGCTGGGGAACCCCTGCCGCGCCCGGGGTGTTCCGCGGTCTCGCACAGCACATGGGATTCGGCAGCTACACCGCCGCCGTGGCCGAGGTGTCGGTCAACAGCGCGGGCAAGTTGCGGATCCACCGGATCGTTGCGGCGACGGATCCCGGCCACGCCGTGAACCCCGGGCAGATCGCCGCGCAGGTCGAAGGTTCGTTCGCCTACGGCCTGTCGGCGTGCCTGTACGGCGAGTGCACCGTCAAGGGCGGGGCCATCGAGCAGACCAACTTCGACACCTACCCGGTGCTGCGGATGGACGAGATGCCGAAGGTCGAGACGATCGTCATGCCCTCGGGCGGGTTCTGGGGCGGCGTCGGCGAACCGACGATCGCCGTGGCCGCGCCGGCCGTGCTCAACGCGGTTTTCGCGGCGACCGGCAAGCGCGTGCGTTCGGTGCCGCTGAGGCAATCCAACCTGCGCCGGACCTGAGTGTGGGCGGGCGTTCGACGGCGGCTGCGGCGGCGCTCGCGGGGGCGGCTGCGGCGGCGCGCACCGGGGTGCTCGCAGCGAGCGGGCTGCTCGTGCCGGCCGGTGCAGCTGCGCAGCCGCCCGCACCGCTCGCCGATGCCTCGCCTGTTGTCCCGTTCGCCGTCGTCGACGACGAGATCCCCGCTTCGCTCACGGGTGCGCCCGGTGATCCGCATCGCGGCCGCGCGATCGTGGTCGACCGGCAGTTGGGCCTGTGCCTGCTGTGCCACAGCGGCTCGTTTCCGGAGCAGCGGGTCCAGGGCACGCTGGCGCCCGATCTGAGCGCGGCCGGCGCGCGCTGGACGACCGGCCAGTTGCGACTGCGGCTGGTCGACGCAAAGCGCGTGAACCCCGCATCGATCATGCCCTCGTATCATCGTGTCGATCACCTGCGCCAGGTGGGCCCGGCGTGGCGCGAACGGCCCATCCTGACGGCCGGCCAGATCGAGGACGTGGTCGCATTCCTGCGCACGCTGGGTCGATAGATGGCGCACGCCCCGTGAACCGCACCCGGCGAACTGGGCGCCCCGAGCGGACCCGACGGGCCGTGCTGGCCCACGCCGGCGGTGTGCTGTGCCTGGCGCTGGTCCGCGGCGTGCATGCGGCGCGCGCCGACATGGAACGCGCGATCACCGAATTCTCCGGCGGTGCGCCCATCGCCGCGGGACGCGTCCGGCTCGACGTGCCGGAACTGGTCGAGAACGGCAATTCGGTGCCGGTCGTGGTGTCCGTCGACGGGCCCGTCACGCCCGATCGCTTCGTGCGGCGGATCGCGGTCTTCAACGAGAAGAACCCACAGACGCACGTTGCGGTCTTCGAGCTGGGGCCGCGTGCCGGCCGGGTGCACGTGTCCACCCGGATGCGCATGGCCGAATCGCAGGCGATCGTCGCGGTCGCCGAACTCAGCGACGGGACGTTCTGGTCGGACAGGGTCGAGGTCGTCGTGACGCTCGCGGCCTGCCTGGAGTGATCGGTGATGGCCCGCGCGATGATCAAGGTCCCCGAACGCCTGCGGCGCGGCGAGGCGTTCGAGATTCGCACCCTGATCGCCCATCCGATGGAGACGGGCTTCCGTTCGAAGGAGGGAGGAGGCCTGGTGCCGCGTGACATCATCAGCCGCTTCGTGTGCCGCTACAACGGCGAGCAGGTCTTCGCCGCGACGCTGTATCCGGCGATCACCGCCAATCCGTACATCGCCTTTCACACGGTGGCCACAGACAGCGGCGTGCTCGAATTCAGCTGGACCGACGATCGCGGCAGCACGCAGACCGAATCGGTGCGCATCGTCGTCGAATGACCGATTCCCGATGGGCCTGCGCCCTGCGATGGGCGGCCACGGCCTGCACCGCGCTGGCGGCTGCGGGGCCGACTGCGCAGGCAGGCGATCCTGCGCAGACCGCGTTGCCCGCACAGTGGCAGACGTCCGTGCCGGGCGCGGACCGTCGTTCGGGATTCGACTTCATGCAGCCGGCCACGCAGGCGATGCAGCGCGACGACGTCGCGAATCCGGGCATGCTGTCCGTGGCCGACGGCGAACGACTCTGGAGCCTTGCGGTGGGGGATGCGGGAAAGGCCTGCGCCGATTGTCACGGCAACGCGCGGCACAGCATGCGCGGCGTGGCGGTCCGCCTGCCTGCGTGGGACCGGCGACTGGAGCGTCCGACGGACCTGCAGCAGCGAATCAACGATTGCCGGGCATCCC
Organism: uncultured Burkholderiaceae bacterium; assembly: GCA_964354355.1. Classification (GTDB taxonomy): domain Bacteria; phylum Pseudomonadota; class Gammaproteobacteria; order Burkholderiales; family Burkholderiaceae_E; genus CAYGZN01. Next base: position 8,769 of record CAYGZN010000042.1, read on the forward strand.
GACAGGGTGCTGCGCCGTGGCCCTGGGAGGACGCCCGGCTGCTTGCGGTGACAGCGTTCGTGGCGAACCAGTCGCGCGGGATGCCGATCACGCCGGACACCGACCCGCGCCTGGAGGCCTCGCGCGAGCGCGGTGCCCGGCTCTACCGGCAACGGATCGGCCAACTCGACTTCTCGTGCGGCGACTGCCACGATTCGAATGCCGGGCGGCGGCTCGGGGGCAGCGTGATCCCGCAGGCGCACCCGACCGGGTATCCGCTGTACCGGCTCGAGTGGCAGGCACTCGGGTCCCTGCAACGAAGGCTCAGAGGCTGCATGACCGGCGTGCGCGCCGAGCCGTTCGGCTACGGCTCGACCGAGCTGGTCGAGCTGGAGCTGTTCCTGCAGTGGCGTGCCCGGGGCATGCCGCTGGAGACGCCGGCGGTGCGCCCGTGACGTTTCGCACGTCCGGGTGTGGAGTCCGTCGCACGCCGGGCCGCACCGATGCGCGCGGCGACCCCTGTTGTGACGTGCGACATCGCGCGAGGGGCCGTCCGGGGAGATAAAGGGCCATCGCTCGCGTCACACCACTGGACTCCGCCATGAAAGCCCGCGCCGAAATGCTCGTTCAAGAACTCCGGGCCCAGGCCGCGCGAGACGGCTCGATGCTGCTGGCCCATGCGGCGCGGGAGCTGGAGTCGGTTGCCGCCCGCCTGGTGAGCGCCGAAGCCTACCTCGCGTCCGTGCGGCGCGACCGCGACGGCATGCGCGAGGCGCTGCGACGCGCCGCAGGCGGGGCGTCCGCGACCGGCTGAGTCCCGGGTGGACGAACTGGGCCGCAGCTTCTAGACTCGGCCCGGATGGAAGTCCACTTCACGAAGGAAGTCGAGCAGCTGCGCCTGGGGGCCGGCGCCACCTTTCGGGGCGAAGGGATCCTGGCGATCACCAAGGCGCTGCTGCAGTCCGGCGTGTCCTACGTCGGGGGCTACCAGGGGGCGCCGGTCTCGCATCTTCTGGACGTGATGGTTCAGGCGCGGCCGTACCTGCAGACGCTGGGCGTGCACGTCGAGGCGTGCGCCAACGAGGCGTCGGCCGCAGCGATGCTGGGCGCCTCGATCCACTACCCGCTGCGCGGCGCCGTCACGTGGAAGTCGATCGTCGGCACGAACGTCGCCGCGGACGGGCTGTCGAACCTGTCGTCGCCCGGTGTCACGGGCGGGGCGCTGATCGTGGTCGGCGAAGACTACGGGGAGGGCGCCTCGGTCATCCAGGAGCGCACCCACGCCTTTGCGCTCAAGTCGACGATGTTGCTCCTCGACCCGCGGCCCGACCTGCCGGTGATGGTCCGCATGGTGGAGCACGCGTTCCGGCTGTCCGAGGCGTCGAACATGCCGGCGATCCTCGAGCTTCGGATCCGGGCCTGCCACGTGCACGGCAGCTTCGAGTGCGCGGACAACGTGGCCCCGGCGCTGTCGACGCGCCACCTGATCGAGGAGCCGGCCGCCTTCGACTACTCGCGGCTCGCGCATCCGCCGGTGACCTTCCGGCACGAGAAGCTCAAGGGTGACGAGCGCATCCCGGCAGCGCGCCGCTACATCGTCGAGCACGGGCTCAACGAGCTGCTCGAGGGGCGACACGAAGGGTATCGGGATCTCGGCATCGTCGTGCAGGGCGGGCTGCACAACGCGCTGGTCGGCGCGCTGCAGCAGTTCTTGCTGGCCGACGGACACGGCGCGAGCGACCTGCCGATGCTGGTGCTCAACGTCACCTGCCCGCTGGTCCCCGACCAGCTGGCCGCGTTCTGCGCGGACAAGCGAGCGGTGCTGGTGCTGGAGGAGGGCCAGCCCGAGTACATCGAGCAGGAGATCGCCACGCTGCTGCGCCGACGGGGCATCGACACTGCGCTGCACGGCAAGGACCTGTTGCCCTCGGCGGGCGAGTACTCGGTCGAGGTCATCGCCGGCGGGCTGGCGGGGTTCGCGCAGCGCTACCTCCCGCCGGCGGCGAGCCGGGCCGGCACGGCGTGGCTGGCGGCGAACCGGCAGCGCCGCGAGGCCTTTGCGGCCTTCATCGGGCAGCCGCTGCCCGCGCGCCCGCCCGGGTTCTGCGTGGGCTGCCCCGAGCGGCCGGTGTTCTCGGCGCTCAAACTCGCGCAGCAGGACGTCGGGCGGGTCCACATCGCGGCCGACATCGGCTGCCATGCCTTCGGGACCTTCGAGCCGTTTTCGTTCGGGCATTCGATCCTCGGATACGGCATGAGCCTGGCCAGCCGCGCCGGCGTCTCGCCGATGATGCGCCGGCGCGTGCTCTCGGTCATGGGCGACGGCGGCTTCTGGCACAACGGCCTGATCACGGGCGTGCAGTCGGCGCTGTTCAACGGCGACGACGCCGTGCTGCTGATCTTCAAGAACGGCTACACGTCGGCCACCGGCACGCAGGACATCATCTCGACGCCCGACGTGGCGTCCAGCGACGCCGCCCAGGACAAGCTGCTCAGCCTGGTCGATCGAGACACGACGATCGAGCGGACTCTCGAGGGGCTGGGCGTGAAGTGGCTGCGCACCGTGCACACCTACCGGGTCGATCAGATGCGCCGCACGCTGACGGAGGCGTTCACCTGCGACTTCGACGGGCTGAAGGTGATCGTGGCCGAGGGCGAGTGCCAGCTCGAGCGCCAGCGCCGCATCCGGCCGTGGATCGCCGGCCTGCTCGAGCGGGGCGAGCGCGCGGTGCGGGTGCGCTATGGCGTCGACGAGGACGTCTGCAACGGGGATCACGCGTGCATCCGCCTGTCCGGGTGTCCGACGCTGACGCTGCGCGACAACCCGGACCCATTGAAGGTGGACCCGGTGGCCACGGTGATCGACGGCTGCGTCGGCTGCGGCCTGTGCGGCGAGAACGCGCACGCCGCGACCCTGTGCCCGAGCTTCTACCGGGTCGAGGTCGTGCAGCACCCGCGCTGGCACGAGCGGCTGGTCCAGGCGGTGCGCACCGTGATGCTTCGCTGGCTGCAGCCCGCATGACCCGCCCGGTCACCGTGCTGCTGTGCGCGCTGGGCGGCGAGGGCGGCGGCGTGCTGGCGCAGTGGCTGGTCGACGCCGCGCATCAGGCCGGACTGGCCGCGCAGAGCACGTCGATCCCCGGGGTCGCGCAGCGCACCGGAGCCACGACCTACTACGTCGAGGTGTTCCCGCGGCCGCTGGCGCAGCTCGACGGGCGTCGCCCCGTGTTCGGGCTCTACCCGGTGCCCGGGGCGCTCGACCTGCTGGTGTCGTCGGAGCTGCTCGAGACCGCGCGGCAAATCGGCAACGGCATGGTCGATCCTGCGCGTACGCAGGTGATCACCTCGACGGCCCGGACACTGACGACGCTCGAGCGCATGCAGCTGGGCGACGGCCGTCGCGACACGCACGTGCTGATCGGCGCCGTGCGGCGATTCAGCAGCGCACACCACCTGCTCGACATGGCCGCGATCACGCGCGACAGCGGCACGATCGTCAGCGCGGTGATGCTGGGCGCGCTCGCGGCCAGCGGCGCGCTGCCGATCCCGCGCGAGGCGTACGAGGCGGTGGTGCGCGGCAGCAGCGTGGGCGCGGCCGCCAGCCTCAGGGGATTCGGACGGGCGTTCGACACCGTTGCGCGCAGCGATGCGGTTGCATGCACGGACGCTCCTGCGCACGCCGAGCCCGTCGCGCACTCCGACGCCGGGGCGCCCACCGTGGGCGTGGCGCGCGCCGAGGCGGCGGCGCCGGCCTGCGGGCCTGACGAATCGGCCGCGCCTGCCGGGGCCGCAGGGCTGCCGCCGGAGGTTGCGGGCCGGTTTCCGAAGTCGCTGCACACGATGCTGGCGATCGGTCGCGCACGCGTGCTCGAGTACCAGGGTGCGGCCTATGCATCCCTGTACGACGACCGGTTGGCCGGGGTGCTGGCCGCGGAGCAGGTGTCCGATCCGGCCGGCGAGCACGGTCTTGCAACCACCCGCGAAGTCTCGCGCTGGCTGGCCCTGTGGATGGCCTTCGACGACATCGTCCGGGTCGCGCAGCTCAAGGTCCGTGCGTCGCGGCTGGCGCGCGTGCGAAGCGAGGTGCGCGCCGCGGATGGGGACGTGCTCAAGGTGTTCGACCACTTCAAGCCGGGCGTCGCCGAGATTGCCGGACTGCTGCCACCGGGACCGGCGCAGGCGCTGACGCGCTGGGACCGGCGGCGCGTGGCGGCCGGCAAGCCGCCGTGGGCACTGCCCCTGAAGCTGGGCACGCACACGGTCACCGGCAGCGCCGCGCTCAGGTTGCTCGGTTCATTGCAGGGGATGCGCCGGCGTGGGCAGCGGTTCGCGCAGGAGCAGGCACTGATCGAACGCTGGCTGGCGACGGTGCGCGACCTGACCGTTGCCGGCGACGGCGGCTGGCAGCAGGGCCACGAGGTCGCGCTGTGCGGGCGGCTGATCAAGGGCTACGGCACGACCAACGAGCGCGGCAAGGCCCGCCTGCTGCACGTGCTGGACCACCTCGCCGTGGGCGCGCGCTTCGCATCGGCCGCGCAGCGCGCGCGGGCGATTGCACAGGTGCGCGAGGCGGCGCTGGCCGACGACGCCGGCAAGGCGCTGGACCTGGCGCTGGCACGACACGGCGTTGCACCGAGCCCGTCCACCGAGCAGCCGATCCGCTTCGTGCGGCGTCGGCCGGC
>CAYGZN010000043.1:0-7188 GCA_964354355.1 uncultured Burkholderiaceae bacterium
GCCTTGCGCACGTTCTGCTCGACCATCAGCACGGTGGTGCCGGTGTCGGCGATGCGACGCGCGATCGCGAGCAGCTCGTCGACCATCCGCGGCGCCAGGCCGAGCGACGGCTCGTCGAGCATCAGCAGGCGCGGCGCGCTCATCATCGCGCGCGCGACCGCGACCATCTGCTGCTCGCCGCCGCTCATCGTGCCGGCCAGCTGCTTCGAGCGCTCGGCCAGCCGAGGGAAGTCGGCGAACGCCTGCGCCAGCCGCTTGGCGCGCTCGGCGGGCGACACCAGCCAGCCGCCCAGCTCGAGGTTCTCGGCGACGGTCATCTGCGGGAACAGCTGCCGGCCCTCGGCCACCAGCGCCAGCCCGGCGCGCACCGCCTCGGCGGGCCGGGCCGACGGCAGCGCCACGTCGTCCAGGCGCACCTCGCCGCCGCGCGGCAGCAGCCCGGCGATCGCGTTGAGCAGCGTCGTCTTGCCCGCGCCGTTGGGCCCGACGATGACGGTCAGGCCGGGGCGCACGTCCAGCTTCAGGTCGCGCAGCACCAGGAAGCCGCCGTAGCCGGCGCTCAGTCCCTCGATGCGCAGCTGCGCGAGGCGCCGCCCGGACCAGTGCTCGTGCTTCATGCGTGCGCTCCGGCGGGCGCCCGTCCATCGTGCGCGGTCGGTCCGGTCGGTCCGGTTTCGACCATCTCGTCGCCGAGGTAGGCCTCGATGACCTCGGCGTCGCGCACCACGACGGCCGGCGGGCCGTCTGCGATCTTGCGGCCCTGGTGCAGCACCAGCACGCGCTCGACGTGGCGCAGAAGCGTCGTCACCGCGTGCTCGATCCACACCACCGCCAGGTCCAGCTCGCTTCGGATGCGCCGGATCAGCTGCGCCATCGACTCGAGCTCGGACTCGGTCAGGCCGGCGGCCACCTCGTCGAGCAGCAGCAGCCGCGGGCGGGTCGCCAGCGCCATGCCGATCTCGAGCAGCCGCTGCTGCGACGGCGTGATGCCGGCGGCCGGCATCGCGGCCCGATCGGCCAGCCCGATCAGATCGAGGATGCCGTCGGCATCGCGCAGCAGCCAGGGCGCCGGGCGGCCGCGCCCGGCAAACTTCAGCCCGAACGCCACGTTGGCCGCCACCGTCATCTCGGCGAACACGCGCGGGGTCTGGAACGTGCGCGCGATGCCGTGGCGGGCGTACGCATGCGGGCGCTGGCCGGTCAGGTCGCGCCCCGAGGCGATCAGCCGCCCCGAGGTCGGCGCGATGACGCCCGAGATCGCGTTGAAGAACGTGGTCTTGCCGGCGCCGTTGGGCCCGATGATGCCCGCCAGCTCGCCGGCCTCGAAGCTCGCGCTGACGTTGTCGACCGCGATCAGGCCGCCGAAGCGCACCGTGACGTCGCAGGCCTCGAGCAGGCACTCAGCCACCGCGCGCTCCGTTGCGCCGCTCAGCCACGGCCCGCCCCGCGCACCCGCCACGCAAGCGCGCCACGCGCAAGCCGCGCACCCGCGCCGCGCCACCACCCCGTCACCGTCTGCCAGCGCAGCGACGCGAGCCCGCCCGGCAGGTACAGCACGCTCAGGATCAGCAGCAGGCCCAGCGCCATCATGTACAGCTGCGGCAGCTGCAGCCGCAGCGTCTCGGCCAGCAGGCTGAACACGATCGCCGCGATCAGCGGGCCCCACAGCGTCGCCGCGCCGCCGATCAGCGCGATCAGCACGGTCTGGAAACCGATGAACGGGTTGAACACCGTCTGCGGGTCGATGTAGGTCCAGCGCACCGCCATCGCCGCGCCGGCGGCGCCGGCGAACCCCGCGGTGATCGCGAAGCCGGCCAGCTTGACCAGGCGCGTGTTCACGCCCAGCGTCTGCGCACGCTGCTCGTCGGCGCCGATCCCCGACATCGCCAGCCCGAAGCGGCTGCGGCGCACGACGATCGACGTCGCCAGCGCCAGCACCGCCAGCGCCAGCACGGTCAGGTAGACCGTGGCGCCCTCGGGCACGGTCGTCAGCACGCGCCCGACGGTGCCCGACACCTGCTTCTCGAAATAGGCCAGCGCGTGGCGGATCAGCTCGGTCATGCCGAAGGTCAGCACCGCGAAGTAGGTGCCGCGCAGGTGCAGCACCGCCGCGCCCATGACGATCGCCACGCCGACGGCGATTGCGGCGCCGATGACGATGACGCTCGCCCAAGGCAGCTGCCGCTCCAGGCCCAGCGCGCTGGCGTACGCGCCCAGCCCGAAGAACGCCGAGGTCGCCAGCGACAGGTAACGGGTGCTGCCGCAGAACAGCGACCAGCTGGTCGACAGCGTCACGTACATCAGGCAGGTCAGCCCGAGCGACACGACGAACTCGCTGGCGTAGTGCGGCAGCGCCAGGCCCCATCCGGTCAGCGCCAGCAGCACCAGCACGTCGCGCCCGAGCAGCCCGCGATCGGTCATCGCACGGCTCCCGCCGATGCCGGGGCAGTCATCGCTTGAACAGCCCGTTGGGCCGCGTCAGCAGCACCGCGATGAACACGCCGTAGGACAGCAGCATCTTCAGCGACGGGCTCATGAAGTGCATGCCCAGCGCCTCGACCACGCCCAGCAGCAGCCCGCCCAGCAGGCTGCCGGTCATGCTGCCGAAGCCGCCCAGCGTGATCACGATCAGCGCGGTCACGGTGTAGGGCTCGCCCATCGACGGCGTGATCGCGTAGGTCATCGACAGCAGGCAGCCGGCCACGCCCGACAGGCCCAGACCGATGCCGAACATCAGCGGGTGCAGGCGCCGCGTGTCGATGCCCACCAGCTGCGCGCCGGTGGGCGACTGCATCAGCGCGCGCACGCCCTTGCCCAGCAGCGTGAAGCGCAGCAGCGCGATCAGCGCCAGGCTGAAGAGCAGCGCGCAGCCGAACACCAGCAGGCGGTTGCCGGAGAACTGCGCGCCGCCGATCACCACCGGGTCGGTCAGGTAGTCGTAGCCGCGCAGGTCGCCGCCCCACAGCAGCAGCGCGAAGTTCTGCACGAAGAACATCAGCCCGAAGCCGATCATCAGGCTGCGCGCCTCGAACACGTCGACGTTGGGCGAGGTCGCCGCCAGCCGGCGAAAGCACAACCGGTGCACGACCAGGCCGACGCCCATCAGCAGCAGGAACGAGACCGGCAGCATCACCAGCGGCGAGATCCCCAGCTGCGCCTGCGCCCACCAGGTGGCGAACGCGCCCAGCATCAGGAACTCGCCGTGCGAGATGTTCAGGATGCGCATCAGTCCGTACTGCAGGTTCAGGCCGATCGCCACGAGCGCGTAGACGCCCCCGGTGATCAGGCCGGAGGCGAGCAGTTCGAGCCAGGCGGACAGCGACATGGTGCAGCGCGCGCCGCCGGCGGCGCGAATCTCCCGCGGCGGCGCGGCCCCCTACTTCCAGGCCGGCTTGGGCGCGGCCAGCGCGCTGGTGGCCATCGACTTGGGCCAGACCACCTCGAACTCGCCGTTCTGCCACTGGCTGACCACGCCGGGCGTCGCGGTGTTCTCGCTGCCGGTGAACTTGACGGGGCCGATGATCGTCTTGTGCTCGGTGTTGGCCACGTAGTCGCGGATCGCCTTGCGATCGAGCCCCACCTTGGCCACGGCCGACTGCAGGATCTCCAGCCCGGCCCAGCAGTGGCCGCTGGCCCAGCGGTCGGGCTCCTTGTTGAACTTCTTCGTGTGCGCGTCGAAATAGGCCTTGGCCCCCGGGCTGGTCCTGGCGTTCCAGGTGCCCATGCCCATCACGCCCTCGGCGCCGGCCGGCGTCATCACGTTGCGGTACAGCTGGAACGCGGTGCCGACCGACGCGTAGAAGAACTTCGGGTTGAAGCCGACCTCCTTCGCCTGGCGGCTGGCCAGGATCGTGTCCGGCGGGTAGGTGAAGCCGACGAACGCGTCCGGGTTCCTGTCCTTGATCGAGCGCAGCACCGGCGACAGGTCCTTGATGCCGCCGGGATAGCTCTTCTCCTCGAGCACCTGGATCGGCGTGCCCTTGAGTGCGATCTTCAGCGCCGCGTAGTTCTCCAGCCCGAACAGGTCGTCGACGTAGATGACGGCGATGGTCTTGACGTTGTTGGCGACCAGCATGTCGACCAGCGCGCCGACCATGCGGTCGGGCTGCTGCAGCAGCAGGAAGAAGTACGGCAGCTTCATCTCGACCAGTTTGCGCGACAGCGCGGTCGGCGCCAGCATCGGGTAACCGAAGCGGTTGGCCAGCGGCGCGACGGCGAAGTTGGCGTTCGAGCCCCACGGCGGCAGGATCAGGTCGACCTTGTCGCTGCCCATCAGCTTCTCGTAGGTCCGCACGCAGGTCTCGATCTCGCTGCGGTCGTCGGAGCTGACGAACTCGATCGGCCGCTTCGTGCCCTTGACGCTCAGCCCGCCGGCGGCATTGACCTGCTCGGCCCACAGCAGGTAGTTCGGCTCCTGGCTGGTCTGCGCGCCGACCGACCACGGCCCGGTGCGGGCGATCGAGTAGCCGATTCGAACGGGTGCGCCCTGCGCGCGCAGGCCGGGCACGAAGGTCGTGGCGCCGACGGCGGCGGCGCCCTTGAGCAGCGTGCGGCGGGTAGTCGAGGTCATGTCTCGGTCCTTCCTCTGTCGGGGAGTGTCGCCGCAGTATGCCCCCGGGGCGACCGCGGACGAACCGGTGTCGCGATGCTAGCAGCTATGCCGTCTCGGCATGGCAGGCCATTTGCCATGCAGCATCGGCTGCCCTGGCCGCGCGGCACGCTGCGTTCGCCCGCCGGCCCGGGTGAGCGCACCGCGGCCCGGGTGAGCGCACCGCAGCCCGGGCGACCGGACAGCAGGGGAGAGGTTCCTAGACCGGCACCACCGAGCGCGCCACGCGCTCGGATTCCTCGTGGGTGGGCGCGCGGTCGGACGAGACGACCCGGTCCCGGCCCCACGACTTGGCCAGGTACAGGCGCCGGTCGGCGGCCAGCATCAGCTCCTCGAGCGTCGTGCCGTCGGGCGCGCCCGCCAGGCCGATCGACACGGTGATCACCGGGTCCGGGTCGCCGATGCGAAACGCCGTGCCGCGGACCGCCTCGCACACCCGCTCGGCGAAAGCCTGCCCCGCCGCAGGCGTCGCGCCCGGCAGCAGCAGGCAGAACTCCTCGCCGCCGTAGCGGCCGAACACCGCGCCGGGCGGCGCCAGTTCGCGCAGGCGTTCGGCGAAGCGCACCAGCACGCGGTCGCCGCCCAGGTGCCCGAACCGGTCGTTGACCTGCTTGAAGCGGTCCAGATCGAGCATCAGCAGCACCGCGTCGGCGGACCGTCGCGCGGGCGCCCCGTCGGCCTGTGGGCCGGACAGTGCCTGCAGCGTGCGGCGGGCCTCCTCGATGAAGCTGCGGCGCGTGCGCACGCCGGTCAGCGTGTCGACCGTCGCCAGCGCCCACAGCTCGGCGGCGATGCGACCGTTGACGAACCCGATCAGGATCATCGCGTAGACCATCGGCGCCAGCGCGAACAGCACCGGCATCACCATGTGTCCCGGCTTGTCGGCGACCATGCCGGTCGGCGACACGCCCGCGCCGACCGCCAGCGTGTAACCGATGCGCAGCACGTGCGCGACGGTGAACACGATCGCGAAGGCGATCGCCCAGCCCAGCGGCGCGCCCGGGTCGATGCCCCGGCGACGGCGCAGCAGCGGGATGCAGGCGCCGACGAATCCCCCCTGCACGACCGAGGTGATCAGCAGGCGTTGCGTGTGCGCGTCGGGTGTCGGCCCGAGCCAGGCCTGCAGCGCGGCCAGCGCCGCGACCGACACGGCGACCAGCGCGGGCATCGGCCTGGCCTGCGTGAGGCGGCGGACCCCCTCGTACATCAGCACGGAGGCGGCCGGCCCGAGCGTGTTGGCGACCACGTAGGACAGCGCGTCGGGCACGATCCCGCGCAGCGAGATCAGCAGCATCGCCGTGCCGAAGCCCGCCTGGGCCGCCGCGGACCACGCCAGCGCCGACTGCGACGGGCCGTGCAGCCGCCGGGTCAGCCACAGCATCGCGCCGCACACGAAGCAGGCGGCCGCGCCCACGAAGAACAGGGTCCGGACATCGAAGAGGACGATCATCCCCCGACTCGACCACACCCGGCGGCCGCGCGGCCCCACGGCGCGACGGCCGTGCGACCGCGACCGACGGACGCGCGCCGCAATGCGGAAAACGCGTGCGCCGGGCATGGCCGGTTGCGCTCGGTGCGCAACGCAGTGCCGCGCCGCGGCCGGCGGTGCTAGCATCGCAAGCTGCGGAGCCCGGACGCAGCCATTGCGGCCAGGCGGGCGCCGCGAGCATGGTCGGGGAGGCGAGGGGACATGAACAGACTCACCACTGCACTGCTGGCGGTGCTGGTTGCCGTCGGCGCACTTGCCGGACTGCCCGGGTGCGCAGCGCCGGGCGCGGCGACCGCGGCCGAGGCGCGCACCAAGCCCGGCGTCGTCGTGCAGATCAGCGACGCCGACCCGCGCACCTGGACGCAGGCGCTGAACGTCGTGCGCAACATCCAGAGCGAATACGGCATGGACAAGGTCGACATCGAAGTCGTGGTGTTCGGCAACGGCATCGGCCTGCTGCAGAAGAACTCGCCGCAGGCGTCGCGCATCGCCGAGACGCTGGTCTCGGGCGCTGCGGTCACCATGTGCGAGAACACGATGGCCGGCCGCAAGGTGACCCGCGCCGACATGCTGCCGGACATCGGCTACGTGAAGGCCGGCGTCGTGGAAATCATCGAGAAGCAGAAGCAGGGCTGGGCCGTGGTGCGGCCCTGACGCACCCGTATCGTCGACGACACGTACGGCTTTCGGAGGTAGCGCTGTGACCGTCCAATTCATCAATCCGCCCGGGCTGTCGCGCGGCACCTATTCGCACACCGCCGTGGTCAGCGGCGGGCGCACCGTCTACGTCTCGGGGCAGGTCGCCTTCGACGAGGCGGGCAACGTGGTCGGCGCCACGTTCGTCGAGCAGGCCGAGCAGGTGTTCAGGAACCTGCGCGTGGCGCTGGCTGCGGCGGGCGCGCAGTTCAGTGACGTCGTCAAGATGAACGTCTACGTGCGGGACCTGACCGGCGCCCGGGTCAGGGCGTTTCGCGAGATCCGCGGCCGCCACTTCGGCGCGCACCAGCCGGCCAGCACGCTGGTGGCCACGCCGGCATTGGTGCACGAGGACCTGATGCTCGAGGTGGAGGTCGTGGCCGCCGTGGCGTGA
>CAYGZN010000043.1:7288-13275 GCA_964354355.1 uncultured Burkholderiaceae bacterium
GCAGCAGCGGCCGGACGCGGCGGGCCGCGGCCGCGCAATTTCGTGGCGGCGCACTTTCGCGGCGCGGGCGTTCGGAGTAGACTTTTTCCCCGAACACCTGGCTTGGCGGCGGCTCTCTTCGGAGGGCCGTTTCCTTGTGGCGGGCTTTCTTCTTCCGCCAGGCCGTTTCCTTTCCGGCGGCCCGCCTCAGCCGGCCGGCAGGTCGCCGAAAATGTCGTCGACCGACACCTTCACGGCCGCGAGCGCTTCGACGGTGACGGTCTGGCCCCTGCCGAAAGCCAGGTGCTGCCCGTATCCGGAACTGCCCGGCCGACGGCAGACCTCGATCCGGGCCGCACCGACGTCCACGATCCAGAACTCGGCGATGCCCTCGCGCGCATAGAGTGCGCGCTTGATGCCGCGGTCGTAGGCCAGTGAACGGTCGGACACCTCGATCAGCAGCAGCACGTCGCGTGCGCCCGGCCGGCCTGCCGACACGTCGATGAATCGAGGCGCGAGCAGCACCACGTCGGGCTGCGGCTCGGAGAAGGGCGGCAGCGTGACCGGATTCTGCACCGACACCACGGCGTCGTCGCCCACCGCGCGCACCAGCAACCGGGTCAGTCGGTTCACGATCGTCATGTGCGGGTGGCCGATCGGCGCCATCTCGATGAGCAGCCCTTCGATCAGTTCGACCCGGTCGTCCTCGCCCAGATGGCCGGTGCGGGCCAGGTCGTGGTAAGCCTCGACGGTGAGCCTGCGCTGCACCGGCTGAAACACCGCGCTCATGTCCGGCTCCTGTATCGGGTCCCGCGGGTCTGTCGTCATCGTAGCGGGCGCGTGGGTGGGCGGAATCGGTCGAACGGTCTAGTCTAGACGGATGCCGGCCATCCCGCCCATCCCTGCCGAGCTGCTGGCCGCCTATCGGGACGCCGACTACGTCGTCGAGCACCCGGGGGGCGCGTTCGCGCTGCGAATCGGTCAGCCGAGCGCGGCGCTGCAGGCATTGATGGACGACGCGCGCGCATCGACCGCGGCGTTCGTCACGGCGCACAACCCGCGCAGCGAGCCCGCCAGCGACGCGGACAACGCGTCTGCCCAGGCCGCGCTGCAAGCCGACCTGCGCGTGAGGGGGCTGCGCTGGATCCCGGGCGAGGGGCGTGACCGCAGCGGGCACTGGCGCGCCGAGCGCAGCGCGCTGGTGCTCGGCGTGTCGCTGCGCCAGGCGTGCGGCCTTGCGCGGCGCTACGGGCAGCACGCGTTCGTGTGGGTCGGCGCCCCGGACGGCGTGTGCACGTTGCGGCTCGTGGCGCAGCGCAGGGGCTCGAGCGGGCCGGCGGACCCGGCGACCCGCTAACGCGGTGGCGCAGCCAGCCGGTCCACCGCGCGCGCAAACGCGCGCGCCACCGGCTCCAGGATCTCGGGCCCGGTCATCGTTGCCGCGTCGCGTGGCGTGTGGAAGAACCGATGCATGCCGGCCATGCCGAAGAAGTCCGGATAGCCGGCGGCACGCACCTCGCGCAGCTCGCCGACGCCGGCCCGTTCGCCCGTGAAGCGATGTGCGGCCACGTCCGCGAACACGTCCTGCACCAGCGGCTCCAGGCTCGGGCTGAGCGCCAGGATGCGGACGTCGGCGTCGACCCGGCCGCTGGACCGAAAGCCATCGCCCCTGCCATCACCACTGACGTCGGCGTCTGCGCCGACGCGGGCGTCGTCGCGCACCCAGCCGTAACAGGCGTTGGACGCGCCCAGGTGCACCCAGGCGGTCACGTCGGCGGGTGCGGGTGCGGCGTGGGCGATGAACTGCTCCATGCCGCCGTGGCCGATCTCGTGGCCGACGGTGGCCACGAACACGAAGCCGGCGTCGGGTCGGGTCCGCGCAACGTGGCGGGCCAGCGCCAGGAACGTGGCGATGCCCGGCCCGCGCTCGCAGGCGCTGACGAACCAGCTGCTGACCGGCGTGGACACGACGATCGTGCGCGCGACGTTGCCGGTGACCGCGCCTGCGGCTGCCCGACCGATCGGACCTGCCGCACCGGCACCGAGCCGGCCGATCACGTTGCGCCCCGGCACGTTGCGCTGGTAGCGGCCCGACACCGACACGGCCAGCGGCTCGCCGCTGCGCTGCGCGGCCTTCAGAAGCGCAGCGTGCTTCGACGCGACGACGATCACCGGCACCGGCCACGGCTCGGTGGCCTGGTCGACGTTGTAGGTGAAGATCTCGCCCGCGGGATTGTCGATGGTCAGCAGGATCGCCGCCGGCCGGTGGGCGGCCGCCTCGAGGATCGTGCGCCGGTGTCCGTCGTTCAGATACGAAGCGCGGTCGTGCGGCAAAGCGACCCAGGCCAGCGCGCCGGCGGCCTGCGACGGGGTCTTCAGCGGCGCGTCCAACGCCAGTCGGGTGCACGCCTCGGGCATCCACCAGTGCGCAAAGGCCTCGAGCCGCCGCGCCCCCACGGACACGCTGGCGTGCTCCAGCACGAACTGGCGGGGCATCGACAGCGCCTGGTCGGCGACGGCGAGTCCTGCCCGTTCCAGCTCGGCCGCGATCCAGTCCATCGCGGCGCGCTCGCCCGGGCTGCCGTAGCGATGCACGCCGAACCCGGCGTAGCGCACCACGTCCGCGTACAGCGCGGCGCCGGTCAGCGGGTCGGGTGCAGGCAGGGTCATCGGCCTCGCCTGCGTCGGGATTTGGCGTGCATGCGCGGATGCTACTGCAGGCAGGGCGCGCGCCGAAACCGGTGCGCCTTCGGTCCCGCCGGCCGATCGTGATCGAGGACACCGAGGCGGCCGTTTCCGCCGGGCGCGACGGACCGGCACCGTGGCGTGGTCCTCGTCGACACCCGCGTCGTCGCCTGTCTGCTGATCGAAGGCGATCGCACGCGCGAAGCACATGCCCGGTACGCGCGGGGTGCAGACTGGAACGGCGAGGCCTCGATGCCCGTCGAGTTCTCCAACGTCCTCGCGACCTGCCGGCGCGCAGGCGGGTTCCGTCGGACCCACGCCGTCCGGCTGCTTGCCGAGGCCGAATCTCGAGTGCGCGGGCTGCTCAGCCTGCCGCATTCGAGCGCACTGGAGACGGCGCATCGGGCGCGGTAGGGACGGAGACTGCTCTGCGCCCCCGCACAGATCCGTACGTGCGGAACGACCGCAGACGGCTCCTGCCTCGAGTCATGACGCGAAGCGCTGATGGCGGCAACGGCCGTGGCCGTGAGTTCGCAATCCGTCGCCGTGGACGGCGCTGCGGCAAAGAAGCCGATCAGCTCGCAAGCCTGGCGCCTGGAATGCCCGCGCGTCATCGCGCAGGCCCTTTCGTCGAAAGCTGCACGCCGGTTTGCTGCCGATGCGCTCTGCGCGGATCGGGATTCCCATTGCGCCGCGCCGCATTTCAACGCGTCGGAAAGAACCATGCGGCGCCCCGCGCGCCCATGAGTTCATTCAGGGACATGTCATTCGCCATCGTGCCTGCGCGTCACTTGCGACACTTGCAGGTCGCTGCGCTCAATCATGCCGGCCGGGTTCTTGGCAGTCGCCTCAGCCTTTGCCGCGTTCCATACGTCGTCCAGGCGCTCCCATGGTCTCCTGGGCAATTGCACGCTGCCAAGGAGGACGCGCAGAGGCCCAATGTCGATGCTCCGGGACTCACTGCGTGAGCCTTCGACGCGCGATCAGTCGATGCCGAGGAATAGGACCCGTGCCGCGATAGCGCTGGACAGGCGCATCGGCTGGCCAGGGGTGGGCACGGCATCTTGGTCGGGGCTTCCAACCGATCGACAAGGATCGTGATCTTGCCTCACCCAGCATCGGCGCGTACGATCGGCCGCAAACGCGGGAAACGCGGCATCGCTTTGGGAGACAGGCATGAGACCGGATCGACGCACCGCAGTGCGCGCCCTCGGGGCAGGGCTCGCGATCGCTGGCTCGGCGCTGCCCGGCGCACGGGCGTTCGCGCAGGGCACTTCGGCGTCGTTCCCCAACCGGCCGATTCGCATCGTCGTGCCGTTCGGCGCGGGCTCGGCGACCGACATCACCACGCGGCTGCTCGCGCCGCGCATGGCGCAGAAGCTCGGCCAGCCGGTGGTGGTGGAGAACCGTGCCGGCGCCACCGGCATGATCGGTTCGGAAGCGGTGGCCCGCGCGGCGCCCGACGGCTACACGCTGGTGATGGGCACGGTGGCCTCGCACGGCACGCTGCAGGCGTTGATGCCCAACCTCACCTACAACGTGCTGCGCGACTTCACGATGATCGGTCTGGCCACCGCGCCACCGGCCCTCGTGGTCGTTCATCCGTCGGTTCCCGCCACCAACCTGCTGGAGCTCGCCGCCTATTCGCGCTCGCTGCCGGCGGGCCTGACCTACGCGTCGAGCGGACTGGGCGGCTCGGGGCACCTGGCCACCGAGCTGCTCGCGCTGAAGACCAACGCGAAGTTCGTCCACGTGCCCTACAAGGAAGCCGGCCGGGCCGTGACCGACGTGATGGCCGGGCATGCGTCGCTGATGGTCTATTACTCGCCGGTCGTGCCGCACATCCGCAGCGGCAAGCTGCGCGGGCTCGCGGTGCTGGCGGAGAAGCGCGCCGCCTTTGCGCCCGACCTGCCGACTGCGATCGAGCAGGGTGTCCCCGACCTGGTGGCCAGCGGCTGGGGCGGGCTCTTCGGGCCCGCCGGGCTGCCCGACCCGATTCGGGACATGCTGTTCGCGGCACTGAAGGAAGCGGTGGAGGAACCGGTGATCCGCGCCCAGATGTCCGAACAGGGACAGGACCCGATGGTGCTGCCCCCGGCCGAGTTCCGGCGCTTCGTCGAACGCGACATCGCCAAGTGGACCGAGGTCGTGAAGACCGCCGGCATCAAGCTGGAGTGAGGGTCCGGTGAGCTACGAGGCGCCCTTCGAGGGCGTGCGCGTCGTGGACGTCAGCCAGGGGCTGGCGGCACCCTACTGCGCCTCGCTGCTGGCCCAGCACGGTGCGGACGTGGTCAAGGTGGAACCGGTCGGTGGCGACTGGAGCCGCCTCCTCGGGCCGGTGCAGGGCGACCACACGGCGTTCTCGATCACCGCAAACCTGGGCAAGCGCAGCATCGCGGCAAACCTGAAGGACGCGCAGGGAAGGGCGATCCTGTGGCGACTGCTGCGTGGTGCGGACCTGCTGATCGAGGGGTTTCGCCCCGGCGTGATCGACCGGATGGGCTTTGGCTACGACGCGGTCTGCGCGCGCGAGCCGCGCATCCTGATGCTGTCGGTTTCGGGCTTCGGGCCGATCGGGCCGCTCGCCGAACGGCCAGCCATGGATCCGGTGCTGCAGGCGTATACGGGCCTTACGATGGAGAACGCCGGCGAGGACGGCATCCCGCGGCGCGTCCCGATCTCGATCGTCGACATGTCGACGGGGCTCTACGCATTCCAGGCGGCCAGCGCCGCGCTGTACGCGCGACTGAACCAGCCGCGCGGCCGCCACCTGCAGGTCAGCCTGCTGCAGGCTGCGACCGCGATGCAGGCGGTGCGCCTGCTCGCCTCGACGTTCGAAGGCGCAACGCTGCCGGTCAACATCCCGCCGAGCGGGCCGTACCGCACCGCCGACGGCTGGGTCACGATCCAGATCGCCACCGACCGCGACTGGAAGCACCTGTGCGAGGCGCTGGAGGTGCCCGGCCTCGCGGACGACGCGCGCTTTCGGGACCGTGAGGCGCGTCTCGCCAACGGGGCTGCCCTGGCGGCAGCGTTTCGCCCGGTGTTCGCCGCCAAGCCGATGGCCCACTGGGAGGCCCGCTTCGTGCCGGCGCGGATCCTCCATGAGCGGCTGAACACCTATCGCGAGTTCCTGTCGCAGGCCCACGTCGAGGCCTCGCAGACGGTGTCGTGGCTGCACCAGCCCGGCCTTGCGCAGCCCGTGCCGGTACCCAACCTGCCGGGACTGGCGCCGCTCGCCGACGGATCGGCACGGGCGCGGGCGCCCCGCTGCGGCGAGCATACCGACGAGGTGCTGGCCGGACTCGGCTACGACCCTGAAG
>CAYGZN010000044.1:0-13226 GCA_964354355.1 uncultured Burkholderiaceae bacterium
GGATTCCGCGCCGAGCGCGCACGCCAGCGCCAGCAGGAACTCCGAGCAGCGCCCGCCCCGGCCCTTGCCGCGCAGCGTGACCGTGCACTCGCCCCCCGAGATCAGCGCGACCGGCGGCTCGAACGGCCCGCCGTGCACGCGGATCTCGCGCACCAGCGCCGCCATCACCTGCGCGACGTCGCGGGCCTCGCCGGTCACCGTGTCGCCCAGGATCACCGGCCGCACCCCGGCGGCGCGAAACACCGCGGCCGCGGCCTCGAGGCTGCCGTGCGCGGTCGCGATCAGCCGGTTCTCGACCCGCGCGAACAGCGCGTCGCCCGGCTTGGGCGTCTCGGCCACATCGCCCCGGCAGCCCCGCTGCAGGTGCGCGGCGACGCTGGCCGGGGGCTCGATGCGCCAGCGGGCGAGCACCGCCCATGCGTCGTCGAAGCGGCTCGGGTCGGGCGCGCACGGGCCCGAGGCGATCGCCGATACGTCGTCGCCGGCCACGTCCGACACGACCAGCGCGCACACCCGCGCCCGCGTCGCCTGCGCAAGCCGCCCGCCCTGGATCTGCGACAGGTGCTTGCGCACGACGTTCATGTCCTGGATCGGCGCGCCGCTGGCCAGCAGCTGGCGCGTGACCGCCTTCAGGTCGGCGATCGGCACCGCTGCGACCGGCAGCGACAGCAGGCTGGACCCCCCGCCCGAGACCAGCGCCAGCAGCAGGTCGTCGCGGCCCAGCGCCGCGGCCATTGCCAGGATCCGGGCGGCCGCCAGCTCGCCCGCCTCGTCCGGGACCGGGTGGCCGGCCTCGACGACCTGCACCCGCTCGGTCGGCATCCCGTGGGCGTAGCGCGTGACGACGAGGCCGTCCAGCGGCGCCCCGGCGGGCCAGGCCAGCTCGACGGCGCGCGCCATCGACGCCGCCGCCTTGCCCGCGCCCACCACGACCGTGCGCCCTGCCGGCGGCGCCGGCAGGTGTGGCGCGACGATTCGCAGCGGATCGGCGGCCGCGACGGCCGCCTCGAAGCTGGCGCGCAGCAAGTCGCGCGCCGCGCCGTCAGTCAGCGTACTGCCCCGCCTTCTTGATGATCGGCGTCCACTTGTCGATCTCGGCCTTCAGGTGCTTGCCGAGCGCCTCCGGCGTGGCCCGGTCCATCGACACGGTGACGGCACCCAGGTCGCTGAAGCGCTTGTTGAGCCCCGGGTCCTTGAGCGCCGCCTGCAGCGCCGCGACCAGCTTGTCCATCACCGGCTTGGGCGTGCCCTTGGGCGCGTACAGCCCGTGCCAGATCGACAGCTCGAAGCCCGGCAGTCCGACCTCGGCAGCCGTCGGGATGTCCTTCAGCGAATCCAGCCGCTTGCTCGCCGTCAGCACGTAGGCCTTGACCTTGCCGGCGCGGATCTGCTCGGTGGTGTTGGTGGTCTGGTCGCACAGGACGTCGACCTGCCCGCCGATCAGGTCGGTGATCGCCGGCGCGGTGCCCTTGTAGGGAACCGTGGTCAGGTCGGTCTCGATCGCCTGCTGGAACAGCAGCCCGCACAGGTGCGACGCCGCGCCCAGCCCGGCGTTGGCCAGCGTCACCGTGTCCTTGTTGGCCTTGAGGTACGCCACCAGCTCCTTGGCGTCCTTGGTCTGCAGCTGCGGCTTGGACAGCAGCGTCATCGGCACGTCGTTGATCAGCCCGACGTACTCGAAGTCCTTCAGCGGGTCGAACGGCAGCTTGCGGTACAGCGCCGGCGCCGTCGCCATGCCGATGTGATAGACGAGCAGCTTGTAGCCGTCGGCGGGTGCGCGCGCGACGTCGGCCACGCCGATCGTGCCGCCGGCGCCCGGCTTGTTCTCCACGATCACGTTGCCGCCGAGCGACTTCTCCATCGCGACGGCCACCGAGCGGGCCACGGTGTCGGTCGGGCCGCCGGCCGCGAACGGCACGACGATCGAAACGGGTCGGGTCGGGTACTGCTGCGCGGAGGCCGTCAGCGCATAAGCGAAAAAGGCCAGTCCGGCCAGCAACCTGGGTGGTCTCATGAGGTCGTCTCCGTGACCGAGCGGTCCGTTTGATCGCAATGTTCGCAAACCCGCCCGCGGGCGCGGGCTTCAACTCGCGGAATTCTAGCCCGGCGCACCCGCTCGGCCCGGCATTCCCTCACGCGGAAGTGGCCGCAGGTTGAGCCACGTCAAGGACCGGTGCCGAAACCGGCCTGGATCGCAGCGGCGACCGCCTTGCCCACCTCGACCGTGGTGGCGGTCCCGCCCATGTCCGGCGTGCGCGGGCCGGCCGCGGTGACGTGTTCGATCGCCGCGACGATCGCGTCGTGTGCCCGCGGATACCCGAGGTGGTCCAGCATCATCGCCCCCGACCAGATCTGGCCGATCGGGTTGGCAATGCCCTGGCCGGCGATGTCCGGCGCCGAGCCGTGGACCGGCTCGAACAGCGAAGGGAACCGCCGCTCGGGATTGATGTTGGCGCTGGGCGCGATCGCGATCGTGCCGGTGCAGGCCGGCCCCAGGTCCGACAGGATGTCGCCGAACAGGTTGCTCGCGACGACCACGTCGAACCACTGCGGGTTGCGCACGAAGTGCGCGGTCAGGATGTCGATGTGGAACTTCTTCACCGCCACGTCGGGGTACGACTGCGCCACCGCCTCGACGCGCTCGTCCCAGTACGGCATCGAGATGAAGATGCCGTTGGACTTGGTGGCCGAGGTCAGCTGCTTCTTGCGCCGACGCGCCAGCTCGAACGCGTAGCGCAGGATCCGATCGACGCCGTGGCGTGTGAACACCGACTCCTGGATCACCACCTCGCGCTCGGTGCCGGCGAACATCCGCCCGCCCAGCGCCGAGTACTCGCCCTCGGTGTTCTCGCGCACCACGTAGAAGTCGATGTCGCCGGGCTTGCGCCCGGCCAGCGGGCAGGGCACGCCCGCCATCAGGCGCACCGGCCGCAGGTTCACGTACTGGTCGAACTCGCGCCGCAACAGCAGCAGCGATCCCCACAGCGAGACGTGGTCGGGCACGGTCGCCGGCCAGCCGACCGCGCCGTAGAAGATCGCGTCGTGCCCGCCGATCTGCGCCTTCCAGTCGTGCGGCATCATCGCGCCGTGCTTGACGTAGTAGTCGCAGCTGGCGAAGTCGAAGTGGTCGAAGGCCAGCGGGATGTCGAAGCGGCGCGCGGCGGCCTCGAGCACCCGCAGCCCCTCGGGCATCACTTCCTTGCCGATGCCGTCGCCGGGGATCACTGCGATGCGATGTCGCGTCATGGTCGGCTTCCGTGGAGCGAAGGTCGATGGGCGTCAGCGCGCGTACCAGTCGTCGAAGCCCGGCGGCGGGCGAAACCGGCGGCCCTCGACGCGCAGCCGGGTCGGCCCCGGCATCGCCCGCTCGCGAACCGAGTGGCGTTCGTCGCCAGGGTAGGTGACGAAGCGCACGCCGCCCTCCTCGTAGGGCTCGGGCCGGATCACCGGCGGCGCGCGGCGCCGCGCCTCGGCCATCACCGCGTCGACGTCGTCGAACTGCGTCAGGTGGGCCAGCGTCATGATCTGCGGCGCGGCCATCGCGACCTCTTCCTGCCAGTAGCGGCGCAGCAGCTCGTGCGGCAGCACCCAGTCGCCGCCGACCGACTCGCGCGGGTCGGGCTGCGGCTGCTGGGTGCCCGGCATGCGGCCGACGAAAAAGCGCGTGTCGAAGCGCTTGCGCATCATCGAGGGCACCTGCGGCGTGACCCACCGCGACCACGGTGCGACGGCCTGCGCATCCAGCCGCAGATCGAGCGTCTGCAGCACCTCGACGAAGCCGCAGCCTTCGCGGCGCAGCGCCGTGGCGCGCCCGGCGAGCCGCGCATCGGCCTGCGCGGAAAAGAGCACGCCGGCTTCCTCGAAGGTCTCGCGGATCGCGGCCACGAACAGCGCGGCGGCCTGCGCCGCATCGAGTTCGGGCTCGGCCAGCAGCGCGTGCAGTTCGTGCGAGGGCGCGCCCAGCCGGGCCAGCGCCTCGTCCTCGGCGTCCTCGCGGTCGACCTTGCCGCCGGGGAACACATGCGCGCCCGCCAGCACGTCGTCCTCGCCCGAGCGCTTGAGCATGTAGACCTGTACGCCGGCGGGGCTGTCGCGCAGCAGCACGAGGCTGGCGGCCGGCCGCGGCGCGGCCGTGAGCGGCGGGGTCTCGCCGGCGGGTTCGATGCGGGCGGTCATCGCGGTCAGCCCGCGCGCCCGGGCGCAGCGCCCTGCGCGGGCAGGAGGAAACACAGGATCGCGTCGGTCAGCATGTCGGGCGCCTCCTCGGCGATGGGATGGCCGCAGGGCACCGCGAGGCACCGCCAGCCAGTGTACCGCAGCGGTGCGGGCTCACCGGCGCGGTGCCGGCTCACCGGCGCGGTGCCGGCTCCCCAGCACGGTGCGGGTTCACCGCAGCGGTGCCGCCGCACCCTCGCCATGCCGCGCGGGTGCACCGTCGGCCTCGGGACCGCACCATCGGCGGGCGCGATCCGCCCCCGAACCCGGGCGCAGCTCCGGTACGCAACTTGCATCGATCGTCGACCGGATGCCGCCACGAGCGGACCCGGACGGCGCGGGCTTACGCTTGTAATGCACTGTGGAATGCCCTTAGACTCAGCCCCCACGCCGCAGTGCCGTATCCCTCGGCTCGCGGCAGTGCAACATACCGTTGTGAAACGAGGACCCCTATGAAGATCACTTGGTTCAAACGCGCCCTGGTCACCGCCGCCTTCGCCGCGCCGGCTCTGGCACCGCTGACCGCGACCGCAGGCCCGACGCTCGACGCGATCAAGCAGAAAGGCGTGCTGCGCTGCGGCGTCAACACCGGCCTGCTGGGATTCTCCGCGCCCGACAGCCAGGGCAAGTGGACCGGGCTGGATGCCGACTTCTGCCGAGCGGTCGCGACGGCGATCCTGGGCGACCCCAACAAGGTGCAGTACGTGCCGACCAACGCGCAGAACCGCTTCACCGCGCTGCAGTCGGGCGAAGTCGACATGCTGTCGCGAAACACCACCTGGACCTCGTCGCGCGACTCGACGCTGGGCTCGGTGTTCGCCGGCATTCTGTTCTTCGATGGCCAGGGCTTCATGGTGAAGAAGTCCAGCAAGATCACCAAGGCTTCGCAGCTCAACGGTGCAACGGTCTGCGTGCAGCCGGGCACCACCACCGAGCTGAACCTGACCGACTACTTCCGCACCAAGAAGATGACGTTCAAGCCGGTGGTGATCGCCGAGCTGAACCAGATCGAGCAGGCGTTCTTCGCCGGCCGCTGCGACGTGTACACGACCGACATCTCGGGCCTGGCCGCCACGCGCCTGAAGGCGCAGAACAGGGACGACTACGAGGTGCTGCCCGACGCGATCTCCAAGGAGCCGCTGGGCCCGATGCTGCGCCGGGGCGACTGGGAGTTCTTCACGATCGTCAAGTGGACGCTGAACGGACTGCTCGAGGCCGAGGAGTACGGGCTGACCGCCGCCAATGCCGACAAGCTCAAGGCCGAGAGCAAGGACCCCCCGGTGCAGCGCCTGGTTGGCACCTCCGGTGACGTCGGCAAGGGCCTGGGCCTGGACAACGACTTCCTGGTGCGGGTCGTCAAGGCCGTCGGCAACTACGCCGAGATGTACGAGCGAAACATCGGGCCGCTGGGCATTCCGCGCGGCCAGAACGCGCTGTGGAAGGACGACGGCCTGATGTACGCGCCGCCGATGCGCTGACGCGCTGACGCGCTGACGCGCTGATGCGCTGACGCGATGCGCTGACGCGATGCGCGACGCCGGGGCGGCCGCGAGACCCGCCTGCGGCGCCGCCCGACCCGGTCCCGCTTCGGCCGCATCCGCGTCTCCTGCACGACCCACCCGCCGCGACCAAGGCACTCCATGCTCAAGAGCGAACGCGTCCGCGGCATCGTCTACCAGGTGCTGCTGCTGGCGGCCGTGATCGGCGTCGGCTGGTACCTGGTGTCGAACACGCTGCACAACCTGTCGACACGCCAGATCCAGGTCGGCTTCGGGTTCCTGTCGCGCGAGGCGGGCTTCGAGATCGCCGAGAAGGCGATCGCGTACGAGCCCTCGAACTCCTACGGCCGCGCGTTCCTGGTCGGCCTGTTCAACACGCTGACGGTGGCCGCGCTGGGCATCGTGATCGCGACCGTGCTGGGCACGCTGGTGGGCATCGCGCGGCTGTCGTCGAACTGGCTGGTGTCCAAGCTCGCCTCCGTCTATGTCGAGGTGATGCGCAACATCCCGCTGCTGCTGCAGCTGTTCGTCTGGTACGGCATCTTCACCGAGCTGCTGCCGCCGGTGCGCGAGGCGATCGATTTGAGCGGCCTGGTGTTCGTCAGCCAGCGCGGCTTTCGCTTCGCGTGGCCGGCGGTGCACCCGGCGTGGTCGGCCGCGCTGTGGATGCTGGTCGTGGGCGTCGTGCTGGCATTCGCCTGGCGCTTCGTCGCGCGGCGCAAGCAGATGGCCACCGGCGTGCAGTGGCCGGTCGGCTGGCCGACGGCCGCGCTGGTACTCGGGCTGCCCGTGCTGACCTGGGCCGTGATGGGCGCACCGACCGCCCTGGAAATTCCCAAGCTCGAGGGCTTCGACTTCCAGGGTGGCAAGGTGCTGTCCCCCGAGTTCACCGCGCTGCTGCTCGGGTTGTCGACCTACACCGCCGCGTTCATCGCGGAGGTGGTGCGCGCCGGCATCCTGGCCGTCGACAAGGGCCAGACCGAGGCGGCGATGGCCATCGGCCTGACACCCGGACAGCGGCTGCGGCTGGTCACGCTGCCGCAGGCGCTGCGGGTGATCATCCCGCCGATGACCAGCCAGTACCTGAACCTGGCCAAGAACTCGTCGCTGGCGGTGGCCATCGGCTACCCCGACCTGGTGGCGGTCGCGAACACGACGATGAACCAGACCGGCCAGGCGATCGAGGCGATCGCGATCCTGATGGCCGTGTACCTGACGTTGAGCCTGTCGATCTCGGCGTTCATGAACTGGTACAACAACCGCGTGCGGCTCGTCGAGCGCTAGGAGTCCGAAGATGGCCGCCGGAACCGCCCTGCCCGACACCGGCTTCGCGCCGCTGCCTCCCGGCGCGCCGGCGCCCGCCGGGCCGCCGCGCGCCACGGGCGGCGCGCTCGGCTGGATGCGCACCAACCTGTTCTCGAGCCCGGCCAACGCCGTGGTCACGGTGCTGACGCTCGCGCTGCTGGCGTGGATCGTGCCCAAGGCGCTGGGCTGGCTGGTCTTCGACGCAGTCTGGGGCAGGCAGCCGCTGGAGGCGTGCGACGCGGTGCGCGGCAAGGGCGCGTGCTGGGCGGTCGTCTGGGAGAAGTTCCGCTTCATGATGTTCGGCGTCTATCCGTTCGACCAGCAGTGGCGGCCGGCGATCGCGATCGTCGTGCTGTGCGGGCTGCTGGTCGTCTCCGCGATCAAGCTGTTCTGGCGGCCGTCGCTGGCGCTGATCTGGATCGGCGGGCTGACCGTCACGTTCTGGCTGATGGCGGGCGGATTCGGCCTGACACCGGTGCGCTCCGAGCAGTGGGGCGGGCTGCCCGTCACGCTGATCCTGGCGATCTTCGGCATCGGGCTGGCGTTTCCGCTGGGGGTGCTGCTGGCGCTGGGGCGGCGTTCGAAGCTGCCGATCGTCAAGTCGCTGTCGGTGATCTACATCGAGGTGGTGCGCGGCGTGCCGCTGATCACCGTGCTGTTCATGGCCAGCGTGATGTTCGCGCTGTTCCTGCCCGAGGGCATGCGCATCGACCAGCTGCTGCGCGCGCAGGTCGCGATCATCCTGTTCGTGGCGGCCTACCTGGCCGAAGCGGTGCGCGGCGGCCTGCAGGCGGTCCCCAAGGGCCAGTACGAAGCCGCCGAGGCGCTGGGCCTGCCGTACTGGAAGATGACCGGGCTGATCATCCTGCCGCAGGCGCTGAAGATCTCGATCCCGCCGATCGTCAACAGCTTCATCTCGCTGTTCAAGGACACGTCGCTGGTCGTCATCATCGCGATCTACGACTTCGCCTACGCGGTGAAGAAGTCGGTCGAGACCGACTTCTCGTGGAAGAAGTACTTCATCGAGGCGTTCCTGTTCTCGATCCTCGTCTACTGGATCTTCTGCTTCGCGATGTCCAAGTACAGCCAGTGGCTGGAGCGGGACCTGAGCCGCGACCGCAACCGTTGAGGGAGCCCGACGTGAACGCATCCGCCCAGTCCGCAATCGCCGCCCACGTGTACGAAGCGGGCCAGCCGGCCATCATGATCAAGGGCCTGAACAAGTGGTTCGGCGAGTTCCAGGTGCTCAAGAACATCGACCTGACCGTGGCGCGTGGCGAGAAGATCGTCGTCTGCGGGCCTTCGGGCTCCGGCAAGTCGACGCTGATCCGCTGCATCAACCGCCTCGAGCAGCACCAGCAGGGCACCATCGTCGTCAACGGTGTCGAGCTGACCGACAACCTGAAGAACATCGACACGGTCCGCTCCGAGGTCGGCATGGTGTTCCAGCACTTCAACCTGTTTCCGCACCTGACCGTGCTGGACAACTGCACGCTGGCCCCGATCTGGGTCAAGAAGCAGAGCAAGGCGCAGGCCGAGGCGACGGCGAGGAAGTACCTGGAGCGGGTGCAGATCAGCGAGCAGGCCCCGAAGTACCCGGGCCAGCTGTCGGGCGGTCAGCAGCAGCGCGTGGCGATTGCGCGCGCGCTGTGCATGAACCCGTCGATCATGCTGTTCGACGAGCCGACCTCGGCCCTCGACCCGGAGATGGTCAAGGAGGTGCTCGACACGATGATCAGCCTGGCGCGCGAGGGCATGACGATGCTGTGCGTGACCCACGAGATGGGCTTCGCGCGCGCGGTCGCCGACCGCGTCATCTTCATGGACCGCGGCGAGATCGTCGAGCAGAACACCCCCGAGGCGTTCTTCAGCAACCCCCAGAACGAGCGCAGCAAGCAGTTCCTCAGCCAGATCCTCGATCACTGAGCGGGGGCGGCACGAAGCCGCCGACCAGCTTCTCCAGCTGGCCGGCCACCCAGATCGTGGTCCGGTCGGCCATCTCGGCGCCGATGATCTGCAGGCCCACCGGCAGCCCCGCCGGCGTGAACCCGACCGGCGCGGCCGTCGCGGGCAGGTACGAGCAGGTGGCCAGCCCCGCCCAGAACAGCTGCGAGAAGTACGGCACCGGCGCGCCGTTGACGAGCATCGTGCGCGCCGGGGCCGGTTCCGAGTGGTCGTGCGGGAACGCCGCAGTGGCGGTGATCGGCGCCAGCAGCACGTCGTGGTGGTCGAAGAACGCGCGCCACGCCCAGCGCAGCAGCTCGCGCCGGTTGTTCGCGTCGTAGTACGCCTTGTAGCTCGCGGTCGACAGGCGCAGGCTCGTTGCGCCCGGGCTCCGGTCGGCGGCGTCGAGCCGGCCGCGATCGGCCTCGAGCCGCGCGTAGTCGGGCCGGCGCGCGCCGATCTGTGCGAGCAGCAGCGCCTGGTAGGTGTCGTGGGCCGCCTGCGGATCGAACGCCGGGCGCGCGTCGAAGTCGACCCGGGCGCCGGCGCGGCGCAGCGCCCGTGCGGCCTCGCGGATCGGTGCGCGCACCGTGTCGTCGATCGGCGCCGAGGCCTCGTCGAGCCACACCGCGACGCGCAGGCCCTTGAGCGTGCGCGGCGGCGGCGGCAGCCGCACGCGCAGACCAGGGGCGGTCAGCAGGTCGGGACCGGCGGTCACGGCCATCGCCACGGCCAGGTCCTGTGCCGAGCGGGCCAGCGGACCGACCACCGACAGGTCGGCTTCGGCCAGCGGCACGCGCGGCAGCGCGTGGCCGCGCTTGGGCACGATGCCCCAGGTGGACTTGTGGCCGTAGACGCCGCAGTACGCGGCCGGGTTGCGGATGCTGCCGCCGATGTCGCTGCCGTACTCCAGCGCGGCGAGACCGGCCGCGATCGCGGCGGCGCCGCCGCCGGACGACCCCCCGGGGCCGCGCGCCAGGTCCCACGGGTTGTGGGTCGTGCCGTAGACCTCGTTGTACGACTGGAAGTCGGCGTTGAACAGCGGCACGTTGGTCTTGCCGAACACGACCGCCCCGGCCGCCTTCAGGCGCTGGACCGCCAGCGCGTCGTCCGCGGCCACGTTGTCCTTCATCGGCGGGTAGCCCTGCGTCGTGCGATGGCCCTGCAGGTCGAACGCCTCCTTCACCGTCATCGGCAGGCCGTGCAGCGGCCCCCAGTGCTCGCCGCGGGCCAGTGCGCGGTCGGCCGCGCGGGCGCGGGCCAGCGCCCGCTCGCGGTCGTCGACCACGATCGCGTTGATCGCCGGGTTGAGCCGGTCGACGCGTTGCAGGTAGGCCCGCAGCAGCTCCAGCGACGAAACCCGGCGCTGGCGGATCGCGCGCGCGAGCGCCACGGCGGATCCGAAGGGAAACGCGTCGAGCGCATCGGCGGCACGCGCCGGCGCCCCGCGGCGCGAGGCGCCGGATGTGTCGGGATCGGCCAAGGGTCTCCTCCATCGGGGCGCGGATGGCCCGCGACGACGAGTGTGCCACGGCCGCGCGCGCACCACACCCGGGCCGCGGGAACGACATCGGTGCAACTCCGGCGGGCACGGACACGCTGTTCGTGCTGCTCGGCGCGATCATGGTGGTGGCGATGCAGCCGGGGTTCCCGTTCCTCGAGCTCGGCACCGTGCGCTACAAGAACCAGGTCAACGCACGGGTCAAGATCCTGGTGGATTTCGCGGTCTCGACGATCGCCTGCTTCTTCATCGGCGACACCGTGGCCTACGGGACCGCGCTCCGGGTCGGCGCGGAAACGCTGACGCAAAAAGAGCGGCTACGAGCGGATCAAGTTCTTCTTCCTGCTGACCTTCGCGGCGGCGATTCCTGCAATCGTCTCCGGCGGAATCGCCGAGCGGGCTCGGTCGTCGTGCACGCGGTCGGCGGCTGGGTCGGGCTGGTCGCCGGCGTGCTGTTCGTTCGGCTGTTCACGCTGTGCCAGAACCGCTGGAAGATCGACGACGTGCTGGGCGTGTGGCCGCTGCACGGACTGTGCGGCGCGTGGGGCGGCCTCGGCGGCGGCATCTTCGGCCAGACGGCGCTGGGCGGCCTCGGCGGCGTCAGCCTGGGCGCGCAGGTCGCGGGCACGGCGCTGGGCATCGTGGTCGCGCTGACCGGCGCGGCGATCGTCTACGGCGTGCTGCGCCGGGTCGTCGCGTTGCGGCTGTCCGACGAGCAGGAGTTCGACGGCGCCGACATCGCGATCCACTGGATTTCCGCGACCCCGGAACGCGAGTTGCAGTCCTGACGGGCGGTGCAGTCCTGACGCGAGGCATGGCGTCGACGCGAGGCACGGAGCGGGCCGCGGCGCCCGGTCAGCGCGGGCGCGCGGGTGCACGGGTGCGAGGCCGGGCCGGGCCACGCTGGGGTATCCTCGCCGAATGAGCCGGCACGTGGTCGTCATCGGTGCGGGGATCGTGGGCGCGTGCACCGCGCTCGCGCTGTTGCGCGACGGGCAGCGGGTCACGCTCGTGGAGCCCGAGGAACCCGGCGGAACTCAGGCCGCCAGCTTCGGAAACGGCGCGTGGATCAGTCCGTCCTCGGTCGTGCCGGTGTCGATGCCGGGTCTCTGGCGCAAGGTGCCCGGCTACCTGCTGGACCCCACCGGCCCGTTGACGATCCGCCCGACGGCGCTGCCGCACCTCGCGCCTTGGCTGCTTCGATTCGTGCGCGCCGGCTCGACGGTGGCCCGCGTCGAAGCCACCGCACGCGCGCTGCGCGCGCTGATCGCCGACGCGCCGGCGCGCCACCTCGCGCTGGCCGCATCGATCGGGCAGCCCGGACTCGTCGAGCAGCGCGGCCTGATCTACGCGTACCCCGACCGCGCGGCCTTCGAGGCCGAGGCACTGGCGTGGCGCCTGCGCCGCGACAACGGCGTGCGCTGGACCGAGCTCGACGCGGCCGCGCTGCGCGCGCGCGAGCCCGCGCTTGCGCCACGCTACACGTTCGCTCTGCACATCGCCGACGGCGCGCACTGCACCGATCCGGGTGGCTACGTGCGCGCGCTGGTCGAGCACGCGGTCGCGCTGGGCGGCGTGCTCGCGCGCACGACCGCGACCGGCTTCGAGCTGGAGCGCGGGCGGCTCCGCGCAGTGCGCACCACGCGCGGGCCCATCGGTTGCGACGCCGCGGTGCTGGCCGCCGGCATCGCGTCGGCGCCGCTGGCCCGTGCGGCGGGCGACGCCGTGCCGCTGGCCAGCGAACGCGGCTACCACGTGGCGATCCGCGACCCCGAGGCCGCGCCGTCGACGCCGGTGATGCCCAGCGACGGCAAGATGGCCAACACGGTCACCGCCGGCGCGCTGCGCGCCGCCGGCCAGGTCGAGCTGGCGAACCCGGGCAGCCCGCCCGACTGGCGTCGCGCCGACATCCTGCTGGGCCACCTGCTGCGCACCTACCCCGCGCTGGCGCGCCAGCCGGCCGCAGCGCGCGTGTCGCGCTGGATGGGCCACCGCCCGTCCACGCCCGACGGCCTGCCCGTGATCGGCCCGAGCTCGGCCAGCGCCGACATCGTCCACGCGTTCGGCCACGGACACGTCGGGCTGGCGGCCGCGCCGATCACCGCCCAGCAGGTGACCGACCTGCTGGGCGGCCGTCCCTGCCCGGCCCCGCCGGACCGTTACGGCGCCCAGCGCTTTCGCTGAGTGTCGTCGTCGCGGCACGGTGACGTCGCCAGGCGCTGACGTCGCAGCGCCGCGCGCTCGCGGCGCCGCGCCCGGCGGGCGCGTCGTCAGGGCCGCGCGGTCTCCTCGGTCTGCACCGTCTCCTCCAACTCTTCGCGCGCCTGCAGCGCCCACAGCTCGGCGTAGCGCCCGCCGCGTGCCAGCAGCGCATCGTGGCGGCCGGTCTCCACGATGCGCCCGTGCTCGAGCACGATGATCTGGTCGGCGTCGACGATCGTCGAGAGCCGGTGGGCGATGACCAGCGTCGTGCGACGTGCGGCGACGGCGCGCAGCGCCTCCTGGATCGCCTGCTCGTTGCGCGTGTCCAGCGCCGAGGTCGCCTCGTCGAGCACCAGGATCGGCGGGTTCTTCAGCAGCATCCGCGCGATCGCCACGCGCTGCTTCTCGCCACCCGACAGCTTCAGGCCGCGCTCGCCGACCATCGACTCGAACCCGTCGGGCAGCGAGCCGATGAAGTCGTACAGCTGCGCGGCCCGCACCGCCTGCTCGATTTCGGCGTCGGACGCGCCCGGCCGCCCGTAGCCGATGTTGTAGCGGAT
>CAYGZN010000045.1:0-9882 GCA_964354355.1 uncultured Burkholderiaceae bacterium
CACTACATCCACAACCTCGACAACCTGATCCGTTTCGGCGGCCTGTTCCCGCCGGTCCACGTCCAGGCGGACATCCGCAGGACCCGGCTGCTGGGCGTCACGCACGCGCCACAGGAAGGCGGTTGCATGATGGTGCGCGCCCGCGACGACATCTATCGCATGGCCGACCTGAAGGGCAAGAAGATCGGCCTGTCGAAGAGCCTGAACACGATCAAGTGCGACTGGTGGCGCATCCAGGAGGAGCAAGGCATAGAACTGATGCTGCGCATGAATGGCATGACCCGCAAGGACGTCGAGATCGTTGAGTTCCCGTATCCGGATGACTGGTACAACGATCCCGAAATGGTGGGCCCGCCGATGGAGAACCCGTCCGAGCTGTGGCTCAAGCGCAACCACAAGCACGACCTGGCGTTCCGGCCGCTGGAAACCGCGCTGCTCAAGGGGGTCGTCGACGCGATCTACACGCAGAGCAAGCCCTTCCAGCATCTGCAGGAAGCCACCGGCAAGATGAAGGCAATCGAGGATCTGTCGCGTTACCCGGACTGGACGCTGCAGGTGGCCAACATCCCCGCGGCGATCACCTGCACCGAGGAGATGGCGCAGAAACACCCCGAGCTGGTGGTCACCTTCATGAAGGGCATGATCAAGGTGGGCCGTTGGGCCAACGAGCACAAGCACGCCGCGGCGGCCATCCTCGACAAGCAGACCTTCTACCTCGACGTCGAGGACACCTACCGCGGCATCCTGCCCATCGACCTGGTGCCCAACCTGTCGCCGCAGAACCTGGCCTCGGTCGAGATCGGCAAGGACTTCATGTTGAGCCACGGCTACATCAAGAGGGACTTCGACGTGCACAAGTGGGCCGCGCCGGAGTTCCTCGAGCAGGCGGCCAAGGAACTGCTCAACGAACGCTGGGCGAAGGTCACCGGGGACAAGCTGCCCGCGGCGTCTGTGGCTCGGCTCGGGTAGTCGGCACAGGGCCGCGCAATGCATCGGGATCCGGATCGCCTGTACGGGAGTCCCGGGCGGCGCGGCCCGTGGCGGCCCGCCCGGGTCGCCACGACAGCGGCCGCGGGCCTTGGCTGCCTGATGACCGCGGGCGCCGCGTCGGCCGCAGAGGCCGCTGCCGTCCCCGTGCTGACCCGGCAATTCCCGGTGGCGCAGGTCTTCACGTTCCTGTTCCTGATGCTCGGACCGTTCAAGATCATCGGCCCGTTCGCCAGGATCACGAAGGACCTGGATGCTGCGTCGACGCACCGGATTGCCCTGCTGGCGACGCTCTTTGCCAGCCTGGCTCTTGTGCTCGCGGCCGTCCTGGGCGAACGCATCCTCGTGAGCTACGGCATTCCGTTGCCGGTGCTGGCGCTGTCGGCCGGGCTCATCCTGTTTCTCGTGGCGCTGATCAACACCGTCCAGCAGTTCCTGCCGGGCGCGGCGCACGGCAATGACGCCGCGGAACCCGGCACGACAACGGCGATGCAGCTCGCATTGACGCCGCTGGCTTTTCCGACGATCGTCACCCCGTACGGCATCGCGACGCTCGTCGTGTTCCTGGCGCTCAGCCCGGACCCGCAGACCAAGGTGACGATCGGCGCCGTGGTCCTGCTGATCATGCTGCTGAACCTGGTCGTGATGGTGATGACGCGGCACATGCTGCCGGTGCTGGGATTGGTGCTGCCGATCCTGGGCGCCGTGCTCGGGGTCGTTCAGGTGGCGCTGGGACTCCAGATCGTCCACAATTCGCTCAAGGCGATGGGAATGTTCTGAGACCGTTCGCATTGCACGGCGCGCGTCGTTCGCGCCGCGACGGCGAGCCGAGAGGCGCTCACCGTCGCCTCACGTGAGCACGGGAGCAGTCAGATGTCGGATCAGATCTCGGGCAGTGCAGCGGAACTGGGCACCAACACCCGGCTCGCTTATGAGCGCACGCGGTTGGCCTATGAGCGCACGATGATGGCCTGGGTCCGCACCGGAACCTCGCTGATCACGTTCGGCTTTTCCGTGTACAAGTTCTTCCAGCTGGAGATTCCCGCAAAGGCCCAAGGCACGCCGCTGATCGGAGCGCGCGAGTTCGCACTCAGCCTGATTCTGATCGGCCTGCTGTCGCTGCTGCTGGGCACGATGGAACACCGGCGCGACCTCAGGGCAATGCGTGCGCAGTACGCTGGCATGCCGCGTTCGATGTCGGTGGTGGTTGCGGTCCTGATCGCCGCGCTCGGGCTGATTGCGCTGGTGGCCGTGGTCTTTCGCGCCTGATTGCAGGGCGCGGCACGGTGCGACCGTGCGCGCTCGACGGCGACGGCATCGGGCGCACCGACGGGTTCGCGGGGTATCAGGTTGCGTCAGGCGGCGCCTGCACGGGCAGACCGAACAGCGTGTTGTGCTCACCCAGGGTCGGCGCACGGCTGCGGATCGGCGGGCGCGCGCCATCGAAGGACAGCGGCAGGCCGACGACCGACAGGTCCACACCGGGAAGCGGCTGGAACATGCCGATTGCCTGCACCTGGAGCGTCTGCTTCATCTGCGCAAAGTCGTGCACCGGTGCGCAGGGCACACCGGCGGCCTCCAGGCGGTCCAGCCACGTCTGCGTCGTCGCGCTGCGAAAGATCGACTGCATCCGGCCCAGCAGCTCGGCCTTGTGCTGCACGCGCCCCGCGTTGTCGGCATAACGCGGATCCTTCGCCCATTCGGGGTGGCCGAGTTCGACCGCCAGCTTGGCAAACAGGCGGTCGTTGGCGGCCCCGACGACGATCTCGGAATCGGCTGTTTCGAAGCCCTCGAAGACGACCAGCATCGGGCTGCCCGTGCGATGGCGCGGCGCCTGCCGCCCCGTCGCGTTGAAGCCGGCCAGGTGCACGCCGAGCCAGCCCAGCGCGGTCTCCAGCAGCGAGGTGTCGACCACGCCGCCTCGCCCGGTGGCGTGGCGCCGGTGCAGCGCGGCGATGCAGCCCAGCGCGGCCCAGACACCGCTGCCGAGGTCGAGCACCGGCATGCCCACGCGCGCCGGCGGGCGGCCTTCTTCGCCGTTGGCGCTCCAGATTCCCGAGAAGGCCTGAACCATCGCCTCGTAGCCCGGCTTGGCGGCCATCGGTCCCACATGTCCGTAGGCGCCCAGCGAGCAGTAGACGAGCCGCGGGTGGGCGGCGGTCAGGCTAGCGGCATCCAGGCCGATCTCGTCGAGCACACCGGCGCGAAGGTTCTGCACCAGCACGTCGGTGGCGGCGAGCCGTTGCCTGAGCCACGCCTGCGCCCGCGGGTCCTTCAGGTCCAGCGTGATGCTGCGTTTGCCGTGGTTGAGCGCGTGGAACGCCGCGGCGTTGCCTTCGACGAAGGGCGGGCCCCAGCCGCGCGCATCGTCGCCGCCCTCGGGTCGTTCGATCTTGAGCACATCGGCACCGAGCGAGGCCAGGATCTCGGCGGCGTAAGGCCCCGCCAGGTTCTGGCACAGCTCGATGACCTGTATGCCGGCCAGTGGCAGCGGTGCCGGTGCGCCGCGGTCCGTGTTCATCTCAGTGGCCGTCGAGCCGTGCGGCTCGCTTGCCGACGACGTGGCGCACGGGCTGGGACGATGGGGCGCTCGGAGGGTCATTGGTCCGGGCGCGGGGCGTCGAGGAACGGGACATCGTTTGGTCTCCCCGCAAGAATCTGAATGGCATTTAGATGCTGAGCTCGAACCGGGCCTGCTGTCAATGCCTGCCGCGCCGGCAAACGCGGCACGCCCGACGGCGACGGGGGCGTGGCCATGCGCGCCCCGCCCCGAAGCAGCCGGCGATGTACTTGGGCGCGGATCGGGCGCAGACTGCCGTCTGTCACATCGCGTGACGAAGCGCGCCGCCTGACCCGCGGCGCACATCCGCCGATGCATTCTGTGGGAGTGGTGCCATGGCCAAGGGACAACAGAGCAACAAGGAGACGAAGAAGCAGCCCGCCT
Organism: uncultured Burkholderiaceae bacterium; assembly: GCA_964354355.1. Classification (GTDB taxonomy): domain Bacteria; phylum Pseudomonadota; class Gammaproteobacteria; order Burkholderiales; family Burkholderiaceae_E; genus CAYGZN01. The sequence goes on from CAYGZN010000045.1 coordinate 3,932, forward strand.
CGACCCCGAAGGAGAAGAAAGCTGCCCGCAAGGCGAAGAAACAGTCGCCGAGCACGGTTCCGCTGACCGTGCGCTGAGCCGCGTCTTCGGTTCGGCTACAACCCGTGCACCTGGAAGGCAAGGTCGCGATCGTGACCGGCGCGGGCTCGCGCGCGGACGGCATCGGCAACGGGCGCGCGGCGGCCGTGCTGCTGGCGCGCCACGGAGCGCGGGTGGCCTTGCTGGACACCCGGATGGAATGGGTCGAGAGGACCCGCGAGATGATCGACGCCGAGGGCGGCGAATCGATCGTCGTGCACTGCGACGTGAGCCGGCCCGAGCAGTGCGCCGCCGCAGTCGATTCGAGCGTTGCCCGATGGGGCCGGCTGGACGTCCTCGTCAACAACGTCGGCATCTCCGGGCCGGCCGGCACCGCGGTCGACGTCGATCTGGCCGCCTGGGACGAGGCGCTGCGCGTGAACGTGACGTCGATGATGCTGATGGCGCGCTACGCAATCCCGCAGATGCGCAGGCTCGGTGCCGGCGCGATCGTCAACATCGCCTCGATCGCGGGCCTGGTGGGCGGGCATCACTCGCTGCTGTACCCGACCTCCAAGGGGGCGGTGGTCAACATGACGCGGGCGATGGCGGCCCAGCACGGCGCCGAAGGCATCCGCGTGAACTGCGTGGCGCCCGGCATGGTCTACACGCCGATGGTCTACGCGCGGGGCATGTCGCCCGAGATGCGCGAGTCGCGCAGGAACCGCTCGCTGCTCGGAACCGAGGGCACGGGCTGGGACGTGGGAGAGGCGGTGGTCTACCTCGCCAGCGACGCCGCGCGCTGGGTGACCGGGGTCGTGCTGCCGGTGGACGCCGGCGCGACGGCGGGAATCGGTTCGCTGCCGGTGCCACGGCAAGCATCCTGAGACAATCGGCCCGAGCACGATCTTCCGCCGCGCAGTTTCACCGACTCCCTGAACCTGCTGAAGGTCGACGGGACTTGGTCAATCGTGCAGAAGGTGTACGCAACCGAGGTGCGCGACCAGGGTGGCTCGGCCGCGTGAGACAATCGGCCTCATGGCCGAACGAGCGCAGAGCTTGGGCGAGGAAATTGCCAACAGCGTGAGCCACGGCATCGCGCTGCTGGCAGCCGTCGCGTCGATCCCGTTCCTGGTGGGGGCGGTGCGCCACGTCGGGGCGGCGAACGTCGTGGGGGCCAGCGTCTTTGCGGCAACAATGGTCCTGCTGTACCTCACCTCGACGCTCTACCACGCGCTGCCCGCGGGCCGCGCCAAGCGGTTCTTCCTGAAGCTCGACCACGGCGCGATCTACCTGTTCATCGCGGGCAGCTACACACCGTTCGCGCTGGGCGTGCTCGGTGGTCCGTGGGGCTGGACGCTGTTCGGGCTGGTGTGGGCGCTGGCCGCGGTCGGGGTCACGCTGAAGGCATTCGACCGCCTGCGCCATCCGTGGCTGTCCACGGGGCTGTACCTGGTCATGGGGTGGCTGGTGCTGATCGCGGCCGTGCCGCTGGTCGAGCGCGTGCCGCTGCCCGGTGTCGCGCTGCTGGTGGCCGGAGGGTTGGCCTATACGGCCGGTGTGGTGTTCTTCGTGCTGGACGCGCGGGTGCGCTATGCGCATGCGGTCTGGCACGGCTTCGTCGTGGCCGGAACGGGGTTCCACTTCTTCGCCGTGCTCGGCTACGCGGCGTGAAGGGCAGGTAGAAGGCTAACCGAACGCCCGGCCCATGCCCCTCCTTTCGCACCTCTTCGACAACAACCGCTCCTGGTCGGAGCGGATCCGCAGGCAGGACCCGGACTTCTTCTCGGCGCTCTCGAGGCAGCAGCGGCCGCGCTACCTGTGGATCGGCTGTGCGGACAGTCGCGTGCCGGCCAACGAGATCGTGGGCCTGCTGCCCGGCGAGCTGTTCGTGCACCGGAACATCGCCAACGTGGTCGTGCACAGCGACCTGAACTGCCTGTCGGTGATGCAGTTCGCCGTGGACGTGCTGCGGATCGAGCACATCATCGTCTGCGGCCACTACGGCTGCAGCGGCGTCTCGGCGGCGCTGCGCAACCAGCGCGTGGGGCTGGCCGACAACTGGTTGCGGCACGTGCAGGACGTCCACGCCAAGCACGAGGCCAGCGTATGCGCGATCGGCGAGGAGTCGCAGCGGATCGACCGCCTGTGCGAGCTGAACGTGATCGAGCAGGTCGCCAACGTCTGCCAGACCACCATCGTGCGCGATGCCTGGGACCGCGGGCAGCCGCTTGCCGTGCACGGCTGGATCTACGGACTGCGCGACGGCCTGGTGCGGGACCTGGGCACCACCGCATCGGGCCCGGGCGACGTGTCGGGCGCTTACCGGGCGGCACTCTCGGCCCCGTAGCAGGCCGCAGCGGGCCGGGGCTGCGGGGCAAGTGCGCCGGCAGCGCGGTCAGCCGGTCGGGGTCTGCGCGAGGTAGCGCAGCGTGAAACGGTGGTCGTCGTCGAGCGCCGCCCGGATCCGGTCGGCGAACAGCCGCTCGACCTTCCTGCCCAGCATCGAGTCGACCCGCCAGTTCAGGACCATGCGGGTGGTCCCGCCGGCCGACTCGGCGATCGTGCCGGCGCCGTGCGCGCGCACCGGCAGGCCGACCGGTGAGATGTCGAGCCGGGCGGTGACCTGCGGCCCGTCGACGCGTTGCCAATGCGTTCGGTGGCGCAACGTTTGCGTACGGCCGATCGCCGCGCGCGCCCAGGACGGCAGCGCGACGGAACTGGTCATCGGCAGGTCGCGCTCGAGCTCGACCTCGATGACGTCGGCCGAGGCCTGGAATCGTCCGATGCGGACCGCCGTGGCGCCCAGCGCGAGGTACTTGCGCGTCGCGTACTCGGGTGTGCCGAACGCGGCCCACAGCCGATCGAGGCGGGCGGGAAACTCCTGCGTGACGGTGAACTCCATCGTCGGCCTGCGTGAGTGGATTGTGCCGGGGTGGCCCCGAAGGGTAAACCCGATTCGCATCACGTAGACTCCGCAGCACTGGGAGGTGGACGATGGGAGGTGGACGATGACCGAACCGAAGCCGGCGCGGCCGCTGGACGTGCTGATCGTCGGGGCCGGGTTTGCCGGCCTGTACATGCTCCACAGGGCCCGCCAGGGCGGGCTCGCGGCGCGGGTCGTCGAATCGGCCCCCAGCGTCGGCGGCACCTGGTACCACAACCGGTATCCCGGCGCGCGGGTCGACATCCAGAGCATGGAGTACTCGTTCTCCTTCTCGCCGGCGCTGCAGCAGGCCTGGCACTGGAGCGAGCGCTACGCGGCGCAGCCCGAACTGCTGCGCTATGCGAACCACGTCGCCGACCGGTTCGGGCTGCGCGACGGGATCCAGCTGAACACCCGCGTGAGCGGCGCTGCATTCGACGAGGACATCGAGCGCTGGATCGTTCGAGCCGACACCGGCGAGACGTGGTCGGTGCGGTTCCTGGTGATGGCCACCGGCCCGCTGTCGGCGCCGAACACGCCGGCCTTCGACGGGCTCGACTCGTTTGCGGGCCCGGTCTACCACACGGCCAACTGGCCGCACGAGCCGGTCGACTTCACCGGCAAGCGGGTCGGCATCGTCGGCACCGGATCCTCGGCGGTCCAGGCGATTCCGCTGATCGCGCAGCAGGCGCGCGAGTTGACGGTGTTCCAGCGCACCGCGGCCTACGCGGTGCCGGCTCACAACGGCCCGCTCGATCCTGCGTTCGAGGCGCGCATCAAGGCCGACTACGCCGGCTTTCGTGCGCGAAACCTCCGGATGAGCGGCGGCTTCGGATCCGAGCTGCCGCCCAACCCGGTGTCGGCGCTCGCCGTCGGGCCGACGGAGCGCGAAGCCGCGTTCGAGGAACGCTGGCGCATCGGCGGCTTCGGGTTTCTGGGGACGTTCCACGACATCCTGCTCGACGAACGGGCCAACGCGCTGGCCGCGGAGTTCGTTCGGGGCAAGATCCGCTCGACCGTGCGCGACCCGGAAACAGCGCGGCTGCTGTCGCCGAAGCAGACGATCGGCTGCAAACGGTTGTGCGTCGACACCGGCTACTACGAGACCTACAACCGTCCCAACGTGAGGCTGGTCGACGTCGGCGAGCATCCGATCGACGCGATCACGCCGACGGGGCTCGAGACGCACGGACGCGCGTACGCGTTCGATGCGCTGGTGCTGGCCACCGGGTTCGACGCGATGACCGGCACGCTGATGCGGCTCGACCTGCGCGGTCGCGGCGGGCTGCCCATCCAGCAGAAGTGGCGCGCCGGGCCGCTGAACTACCTGGGGCTTGCGATCGCGGGTTTCCCGAACCTGTTCAACGTCGCCGGGCCGGGCAGCACGTCGGCGTTCACCAACGTGATCGTGTCGATCGAGCACCACGTGAACTGGATCGCCGACTGCATTGCGTACCTCGACGCCCATGGCCGTTCGACGATCGAGGCCACCGAGCCGGCGGAGTCGGCCTGGGTCGCGCACGTCAATGCCGTGGCGCAGCGCACCGTCTTCCTGACCTGCAACTCCTGGTACCTGGGCGCGAACATCCCGGGCAAGCCGCGCATGTTCATGCCGCTGCTCGGATTTCCGCCGTACGCGGACAAGTGCGCGGACGTGGCGAACAAGGGCTACGAGGGGTTTGCGCTCGCGTAGACGGCACCGCGAACCGGGGCGCGCAGCGGGCGGTCAGCGGTCCGTGAGGGTCAGCAGGATGTCGGCGTACCAGGCGCAGTTCAGTCCGAGCACCTCGTCGACGCCCGACTCGCGCGTGCCGACGTCCAGCCGTGCCGAGTGAACGCCCAGCAGCATCCAGGGCAGGTCGCCCAGCGCCGCGGCGGGCCCCGGGGCGCGCATCACCACCGGCGCGCCGCTGGTGCCGCGGTGGGTGCGCGCGTCGGTGAGGAAGTAACCCTCGCCCTGGAAGCGCAGGCCGAACGACGAGGCGACCACCGCGTGGCGCGCCACCGGCATGTGGTGCAGCGTGTCGTGAAAGCCCAGCGGGAAACCCACCACCAGCAGTGACGTGCCGACCTCGACCCGGTCCTTGGGGCCCGGCAGGTGGGCCGGCGTGAAGGCGCGGTAGACGGTCGTGCCCGGCAGGGCGCCGCGCTCGATCTCGATCGCCGCGACGTCGATCTCCCCGGCGCGGTCACGCCCCTGGCGCCAGACGCTGTTGCCGTCGCGGTAGAGCGGGATCGAGAATCCGGTCGACTCGGCCAGGTTGTCCGCGTCGGTGTGCAGTTCGATCTCGATGCGGTCGGGGAAGTGCTTGCTCGGGGCGTCGACGACCACGTGACGGCTCGTCACCAGGAACAGCCGGTCATCGCGCTCGAAGAAGAAGCCGCTTGCGTTCGTCAGCAACCGGCCCTGTTCGAACGTGAAGACCTTGGCGGCGGCAAGAAGGATCGGCTCGATCATCGACATTGCGGTTCAGCGTGGCAAAAAAAAACCGCGGCACGGGGCCGCGGTTTTCGTGGTGCGGGGGCTTACTGGATCGGCCGGATTTCGGCCGCCTGCGGTCCCTTTGCACCCTGCTTGACGACGAACTCGACGCGCTGACCCTCGGTCAGCGACTTGAAGCCGCCTGCCTGGATCTCGGAGAAGTGCGCGAACAAGTCCTTGCCGCCATCCTCGGGCGTGATGAATCCGAAGCCCTTGGCGTCGTTGAACCACTTGACGGTACCTGCTGCCATTTTGACGTTCCTTGAAAGGTAATAGTCACAACACATTCGCTGCGGGAAAAGCCCCGCCGCGAGCTAACGATCAAGAGACGTGAACCTGGGAGAACAAGACGCGCCGTTGTTGTACAAACCACCAAACGGGCCAAGCAAAACCGGAGGAAAACGGAGACTCAAGCGAAAGCGAAGTGAAGCATACGCTCTTTTCGGCGCCGTGTCGCGAATAAATGATGAACGGCCGGTCATTCGGTCGCGGGCGTCGACGAACACGGTCGTCGCGCGGGCCCGA
>CAYGZN010000045.1:9982-12914 GCA_964354355.1 uncultured Burkholderiaceae bacterium
TTCACCAGCGCGCCAGCGCGGCACGGGCCACCGGTTCACCCCACTCGGGCACGAAGTGACCGGCGTCGGCCAGCTCGATCGGTTCGGGGCAGTCCCGGATCGTGTCGCGCAGGGCGCGCATGACCGGCGGACCCAGCACGGGGTCTTTCATGCCGATCGCCATCAGCGTGCGGCCCTTCCAGTCGTTGCGCCACCAGTCGCGTGCGCGGCGCGAGACGGCGGCACCGGGCGCATCGGGCGCGTCGGGCACGAGCTGGGGGAACCGCCTGACGCCGGCCTTGTGGCGCGCATCCGGAAACGGCGCCTCGTAGGCGGCGGCCTGCGCGTCGGTCAGGATCGGCGTCGCGCGCTTGAGCAGCTTCGCGCAGTCGAGGTCGGGGGAGCGCGCCACGAACCCGCGCCACTCGACGAACCCGGGGCTCAGCGGCGCGTCACCGGTGCCCAGCGTGGTGTTCATCACGATCAGGCCGGTGAATCGCTGCGGCATCTCCATCGGCAGCGTCAGGCCGAGCAACCCGCCCCAGTCCTGGCACACCAGCGTGACGTTGCGCAGGTCGAGCCGCGCGAGCAGCGCCAGCAGGTGGTTGCGGTGGAACGCGAAGGTGTAGACCGCGTCGTCGACCGGCTTGTCCGAGCGGCCGAATCCGGGCAGATCGGGCGCCACGCACCGGTGCCCGGCCGCCGTGAAGACCGCGATCATGCGCCGGTACAGGTAGCTCCAGGTCGGCTCTCCGTGCAGGCACAGGAAGACCTCGCGGGACTCGGCGGGCCCGGTGTCGATGCAGGCCGTTCTCAGCCCCTGGTAGCCGGGCAGGTCGTCGATGTATCGGACCGGAAACGGAAAGTCTTCGACGGCGGCGAAGCGCTCGTCGGGGGTGCGCAGGGCTTGCATCGGGGCTCCTCGTGCGGGAGCCCCGATTCTGCCCGATCCATCGGCACGGGTGCCGAACCCCGGTGCCGAACCCGGGCGTCGCGCTAGAGCATGAAGCCGAGGTTGGCGGCCGATCCGAAGTTCTTCAGGTTGGGGAAGATGTCGGCGATCTGCCCGTCGGTCAGCCCGAACCAGCGGGCGAGGGTGCCGCCGTACTGGTCGACCGAGGTGGTCGGCAGCAGCCGGCCCTGGCCGACGTCGTCGGCCGTGTTCACGCCGATCTCGGGAAAGCGCCCGTAGACGTCCTTGCCCTTGACCGCGGCGCCCACGACGAAGTGGTGGCCCCCCCAGCCGTGGTCGGTGCCGTCGCCGTTGCTGGTCAGCGTGCGGCCGAAGTCGGACGCGGTGAACTGCGTGACCTTGTCGGCGGCGTTGATCGCGGGCGAGGCCATCAGCCGGTCGAAGTAGGCCATCGCCTCGCCCAGGCGTGCCATGAGGTTCGCGTGCCCGGGCAGCTGGTTGTCGTGCGTGTCGAAGCCGCCGATGCTCACGAAGAACACCTGCCGCTTGGCGCCCAGGGCCGTGCGCCCGCCGATGATGCGTGCGACCGTCTGCAGCTGCGTGGCCAGCGAGTTGTTGGCCGGCAGGGGCTGGATCGCATTCAGCGTCGCGGTCGGCAGCATCGACGTGTTCAGCGTCGTCTGCGCGGTGATGGCACGCTCTGTGATCTTTGCGTGCTCCTTCTCGAACACGTTCGCGCGGTCGCTGGTGAGGATCGCGCGCAGCGGGTTGGCGGCCGCGGTCGAGCCGAACAGGCCGCCGGTCAGGCTGCCGATGCTGACACCGCCGTTGCTGCCGACCTGGTACTGCAGCGTCGACTGGCCGCTGAGCCAGACCGCGTTGCCCGAGGCCGAGATGCAGGTGAAGGTCGTGAAGCTGTTCATCGAGGCGAACAGGTCGCCCATGCGGCCCCCCCAGCCGACGCGCGCACCCTCGGCCTTGAAGGCCTGCCAGGTCGACTGCTGGTCGTTGTGCGAGAACAGGTTGGCCGGCATCGGCACCGCGCGCGCCTGGTACTGCGCCTTGGTCGTCGGCGCGATCAACGGGCCGACGTTGGCGATGACGGCGCCGCGGCCGGCATCGAACAGCGTCTTGATCTCGGTCAGCGACGGGTGCAGCGCGAACTCGCGGCCCGCCTGCAGGGTGTTCGGCACGATCGGCAGCACGGCGCCTGCGGCGCCGACGGCCGGCAGCACGATCGGCGAGGGCGCGGTCGAGCGCGCCGCCGTGTACGCGGCCCATGAGGTCGGGTCGGTGGCGAGCACGGTGTTGCCCTGGTCGTTGCCGCCGAACATGAAGATGCAGACCAGCGCGCGGTAGTCTTCGGGGGCCGTCTGCGCGCTGGCCGCGCTGATGGTCGCCAGGTTGAGTGCGAAGGGGGCGCCGGCTGGGCCGACGATCGAGGTCAGCGCGGCGTTCCGCAGGAACTGTCGGCGCGAGGCGTTGGGGCGTGTCATGTCGTTGAACCTCTGGGCAGCGGTCGGGTCACTTCTGGACGATGAATTCGGGCGAGGCCATCGTCAGGTAGACGGCCAGGTACACGCGGTTCTTGCGCGCCGTCTCGGCCGCGGTTGCGTTGGTGGTCGAGATCGCCACCGAAGTCACGGCGTTGATGATCTGGGCGCGCAGCGTGGCGGGCATCTGGCCGGCCATCATCAGCGTGGACACGTGATCGACCAGCTGGTCCGGCTTGTCGGCCAGCGCGATCGCGGCCGTGTAGTCCGGCTGCACGTCGCGGCGGTTGGCACCTTGCGGGTTGTTGCCCCAGCCGTTGGGCACTGCGTCGCGCATCCGGTTGGTCCAGCCGGCGACCGAGCTCTCGTGCGTGGTCTGCATTTCCGGTGCCACCAGGTTGGCCGCGGCGATCGTGGTGTTGGGCGGCACGTAGCCCGGGCGGAAGTAGTTGAACACGGTCGGCGAGCGCATCGGCGTCTGGCCGATGTTGTTCACCGGGTCGTCGGTTTCGCTGACCAGGAAGCGCCCGGTCGTGCTCTTGGCGTC
>CAYGZN010000045.1:12924-13211 GCA_964354355.1 uncultured Burkholderiaceae bacterium
CGGTCTCTGGCAGTTCCCATCGGGCAGGAGCGCCCGCCCTGCCCCGGGAGGCGGGCTCGCGCCCCTTGCCGCCGGTGGCTTTACCCACCACGGTGTCGTCACGCGCCTCGGGGTCGAGCAGCACCGCACGGATCACGGCCTTCATGTCGCCGCGCACGCCCTGGCCGTTGTCGGCAAACGCCCCGGCCACCCGAGCGACGTACTGCGGGCTGGGGTTGCTGGTGACCATCCGCTGGATCAGCTGCTTGCCGATGAACGGGCCCACGTTGGGGTGCATGAACAGCCGG
>CAYGZN010000046.1:0-10860 GCA_964354355.1 uncultured Burkholderiaceae bacterium
GCCCGGTGACGCGCGAGCTGCGCACCGAGCGCTTCATGAAGATCGTGTCGCTGGCGCCGGAAGTGCTGTAGGGGATTTCGATGGACAAGATCCGCAAGGGCGACGACGTCGTGGTGATCGCCGGCCGCGACAAGGGAAAGCGCGGGACCGTGACCGTGCGCGTCGACGAACGCAAGCTGCTCGTCGACGGCGTGAACACCGTCAAGAAGCACCAGCGCCCCAACCCCATGAAGGGCCAGACCGGCGGCATCGTCGACAAGACGCTGCCGATCGACCAGTCCAACGTGATGCTGTTCAACCCCGCCACCGGCAAGGGCGACCGCGTGGGGTTCAAGGTGCTCGAGGACGGCACCAAGGTTCGTGTGTTCAAGTCCAACGGCGAACAGGTCAAGGCCTGAAGCCGGCGCAACGGACACGAGGAAGATCATGACAATGGTTCGTCTGCAACAAACGTACCGCGAAAAGATCGTGCCGGACCTGATGCAGAAGTTCGGCTACACGTCGGTCATGCAGGTGCCGCGCATCACCAAGATCACCCTGAACATGGGTGTGTCCGAGGCGGTCGCCGACAAGAAGGTGCTCGAGGCCGCCAGCGGCGACCTGACCAAGATCGCCGGGCAGAAGCCCGTGCCGACCAAGGCGCGCAAGGCGATTGCCGGCTTCAAGATCCGCGCGGGGTACCCGATCGGCGCGATGGTCACGCTGCGCGGCACGCGGATGTACGAGTTCCTGGACCGCCTGGTCACGGTCGCGCTGCCGCGCGTGCGCGACTTCCGCGGAATCTCGAACCGCGCCTTCGATGGCCGCGGCAACTACAACCTCGGGGTCAAGGAGCAGATCATCTTCCCCGAGATCGAGTACGACAAGGTCGACGCTGTGCGCGGGCTGAACATCAGCATCACGACGACGGCGAAGACCGACGACGAAGCCAAGGCGCTGCTCGCGGCGTTCCGCTTCCCGTTCCGCAACTGAGGTGACACAGTGGCCAAGACCTCTCTGATCGAGCGCGAGAAGAAGCGCACCCAGCTGGTCAAGAAGTTCGCCGCCAAGCGCGCCGCGCTGGGCGAGATCATCAACGACCAGTCCAGGTCCGAGGAGGAGCGCTACCAGGCTCGCCTCAAGCTGCAGCAGCTGCCGCGCAACGCCAATCCGACCCGGCTGCGCAACCGCTGTGAACTGACGGGCCGCCCGCGCGGCACGTACCGAAAATTCCGTCTCGGGCGCAACAAGCTGCGCGAGATCGCCATGCGCGGCGAGGTGCCGGGCATGACCAAGGCGAGCTGGTAGGCAAGGAGCGAAACAGACATGAGCATGAGCGATCCGATCGCCGACATGTTCACGCGCATCCGCAACGCGCAGCGCGTCGACAAGAACACGGTGGGAATGCCCTCCTCCAAGCTCAAGGTGGCGATCGCCGCCGTGCTGAAGGACGAGGGTTACATCGACGGCTTCCAGGTGAAGTCCGACACGGGCAAGCCCGAACTCGAGGTGCAGCTCAAGTACTACGCCGGGCGGCCCGTCATCGAGCGCCTCGAGCGGGTGTCGCGCCCGGGGCTGCGGATCTACAAGGGCCGCGAGAGCCTGCCCCAGGTGCTCAACGGCCTGGGCGTGGCGATCGTGACCACGTCGCGTGGCGTGATGACAGACCGCAAGGCCCGCCAGGCCGGCATCGGCGGCGAAGTCATCGGCTACGTCGCGTAAAGGGGGCCGCCATGTCACGCGTTGCACGCATGCCGATCCCGGTGCCCGGTGGCGCCGACGTCCAGATCGCCGCCGACGCGGTCACGGTCAAGGGGCCGTTGGGCACACTGCGCCAGGCGATCAACCCGCTGGTCGCGGTCAGCCGCGACGGCGCCAACCTGCAGGTGGCAGCCGTCGGCGAGAGCCGCGAGGCCCGGGCCATGAGCGGGACCTATCGCGCGCTGCTGGCGAACATGGTCCAGGGGGTCACCAAGGGCTTCGAGCGCCGCCTGACGCTGGTCGGCGTCGGTTACCGGGCCCAGGCGCAGGGCACGGCGCTGAACCTCTCGGTCGGCTTTTCGCACCCGGTCGTGCACCGGATGCCGGCGGGCGTCAAGGTCGAGACGCCGAGCCAGACCGAGATCGTCATCAAGGGTTCGGACAAGCAGCAGGTGGGCCAGGTGGCGGCCGAGGTTCGCGCATACCGCTCGCCCGAGCCCTACAAGGGCAAGGGGATCCGGTATTCCGACGAGAAGGTCGTCATCAAGGAAACCAAGAAGAAGTAACCGAGCGGCAGGACGAACGACATGGACAAGAAGCAATCCCGGCTGCGCCGTGCCCGCCAGACGCGGCTCAAGATCAGCGAGCTGCGGGCGAGCCGGCTCACGGTGTTTCGCAGCAACCTGCACATCTATGCCAGCATCGTGGCCGCCTCGGGCGACAAGGTGCTGGTGTCGGCCTCGACGGTCGAGCCCGAGGTGCGCTCGCAGCTGGCAGGCCAGACGGGCAAGGGCGGCAATGCGTCGGCGGCCGCACTGGTGGGCACACGTGTGGCGCAGAAGGCGCTGGCTGCAGGCATCGACACGGTTGCCTTCGACCGCGCCGGGTACCGCTTCCACGGCCGCGTCAAGGCGCTGGCCGAGGCGGCCCGCGAAGCCGGCCTGAAGCTGTGACGCGCACCGCGACAACGCGCAAGGAACGATAGACATGGCAAAGATCCAGGCACGCGTCGGCAGCGAACAGCGCGACGACGGTTTGAAGGAAAAGATGATCTCGGTCAATCGCGTGACCAAGGTCGTCAAGGGAGGCCGAATCCTCGGCTTCGCCGCGCTGACCGTGGTCGGCGACGGTGACGGGCGCATCGGCATGGGCAAGGGCAAGTCGCGCGAGGTGCCGGTCGCCGTGCAGAAGGCGATGGACGAGGCGCGGCGCAAGATGGTCCGCGTCGCGCTGCGTAACGGCACGCTGCAGCACCCGGTCAACGGTCGCCACGGCGCGGCCCGCGTCTACATCGCCCCCGCCGCGCAGGGCACCGGCATCATCGCCGGCGGGCCGATGCGGGCGATCTTCGAGGTGATGGGCGTGACCAACGTCGTGGCCAAGAGCCACGGCTCGACCAATCCCTACAACATGGTCCGCGCCACGCTCGATGCGTTCACGCGGATGAGCACGCCGGCCGAGATCGCGGCCAAGCGCGGCAAGACCGTCGAGGAGATCCTCGGCTGACCGCCGGGAGCCACGCCATGAGCAACAAGACTGTGAAGGTCAAGCTGGTCCGCAGCCCCGTGGGCACCCGCGATTCGCATCGCCAGACGGTGCTCGGGCTGGGCCTGAAGAAGATCAACCAGGTTCGCGAACTCGAGGACACGCCGGCGGTTCGCGGCATGATCAACAAGGTCTCTTACCTGGTGAAGGTGGAGGACTGAGCATGCGACTCAACGACATCAAGCCCGCCGACGGCGCCAAGCACCCGAAGAAGCGGGTCGGGCGCGGCATCGGCTCGGGGCTGGGCAAGACCGCCGGGCGCGGTCACAAGGGCCAGAAGTCGCGTTCGGGCGGCTTTCACAAGGTCGGCTTCGAGGGCGGCCAGATGCCGCTGCAGCGCCGCCTGCCCAAGCGCGGCTTCAAGTCGCTGGCGGCCGGAACCGTGGCCGAAGTCCGCCTGTCGGAGCTCGACCGCATGCAGGCGACCGAGATCGATCTGCTGGCGCTGAAGCAGGCCCGCGTCGTGTCGCAGCTGGCGCTGTCGGCCAAGGTGATCCTGTCGGGCAAGCTCGGTCGCAAGGTCGAGCTCAAGGGCGTGGCCGCCACCAAGGGCGCGAAGGCGGCGATCGAGGCCGCCGGCGGCTCGGTGGCCTGACGCGCGACCCACGAGAACGGGACATCCGACGTTGGCCACCAGTCCGACAGCACTGATCAAGCAGGGCGGCAAGTACGGCGACCTCAAGCGCCGGCTGTGGTTCCTGCTGCTTGCGCTCGTCGTGTACCGGATCGGTGCGCACGTGCCGGTGCCGGGCATCGACCCGGATCAGCTCGCGCAGCTGTTCAAGAGCCAGCAGGGCGGCGTGCTCGGCCTGTTCAACCTGTTCTCGGGCGGCGCGCTGTCGCGCTTCACGGTGTTCGCGCTGGGCATCATGCCGTACATCTCGGCGTCGATCATCTTCCAGCTGCTGACGGTCGTGGTGCCGCAGCTCGAGGCCATCAAGAAGGAAGGCGAGGCGGGCCGGCGAAAGATCACGCAGTACACGCGCTGGGCGACGCTGGCGCTGGCCTCGTTCCAGGCCGTCGGCATCAGCGTGGCCCTCGAGGCCCAGCCCGGGCTGGTCATCGACCCGGGGCTGATGTTCCGCTTCACCGCTGCGGTGTCGCTGGTGACGGGCACGATGTTCCTGATGTGGCTGGGCGAGCAGATCACCGAGCGCGGACTGGGCAACGGCATCTCGATCATCATCTTCGCGGGCATCGCGGCCGGGCTGCCGAGCGCGATCGGCGGCATGGGCGAGCTGGTGCGCACGGGGTCGATGAGCCCGCTGGTGGCGCTGGTGATCGTCGCGCTGGTGATCCTGGTGACCGCGTTCGTCGTGTTCGTCGAGCGCGGGCAGCGGCGGATCACGATCAACTACGCCAAGCGCCAGGTGGGCAACCGCGTCTACGGCGGCCAGAGCTCCTACCTGCCGCTGAAGCTGAACATGTCGGGCGTGATCCCGCCGATCTTCGCGTCGTCGATCATCCTGTTCCCTGCGACGATCGCGCAGTGGTTCACGTCGGGCGACTCGGACAATCCGGTCGTGCGCATCATCAAGGACCTGGCCGCGACGCTGTCGCCCGGGCAGCCGGTCTACATCGCGCTGTACGCGGCCGCGATCGTGTTCTTCTGCTTCTTCTACACGGCGCTGGTGTTCAACAGCCGCGAGACCGCCGACAACCTCAAGAAGAGCGGCGCCTTCGTGCCCGGAATCCGTCCCGGCGAGCAGACGGCCCGCTACGTCGACAAGATCCTGATGCGCCTGACGCTGGCCGGCGCGGTGTACATCACGCTGGTCTGCCTGCTGCCCGAGTTCCTGGTGCTGCGCTGGAACGTGCCGTTCTACTTCGGGGGCACGTCGCTGCTGATCATCGTGGTGGTCACGATGGACTTCATGTCGCAGGTCCAGGCCTACCTGATGTCGCACCAGTACGAGAGTCTGCTGAAGAAGACCAATTTCAAGGGTATGGGAACGCCACCCCTGCGTTGAGCAAGAAGGGGCGCACGAGAAGAAAGCGATGAGCAAGGACGACGTGATCCAGATGCAGGGCGAGGTGGTCGAGAACCTCCCCAACGCGACGTTTCGCGTGAAGCTGGAAAACGGGCACATGGTGCTGGGTCACATCTCGGGAAAGATGCGGATGCACTACATCCGGATCCTGCCGGGCGACAAGGTGACGGTCGAGCTCACGCCGTACGACCTGTCGCGGGCGCGGATCGTGTTCCGGGCGAAATGAGCGTGCTCTCGGGCTCGCAGCGAGGAAAGAAATGAAAGTACTGGCAAGCGTCAAGAAGATCTGCCGAAACTGCAAGATCATCAAGCGTAACGGCGTGGTTCGCGTCATCTGCACCGACCCCCGCCACAAGCAGCGTCAAGGTTAAGCGAGGTCCATTGCATGGCACGTATTGCGGGCATCAACATCCCCGACCGGCAGCACACCGAGATCGGGCTGACGGCGATCTACGGCATCGGCCGCGCGCGCGCGCGGGCGATCTGCGAGGCCGCAGGCATCCCGATCACCAAGAAGGTCAAGGACCTGACCGACGCCGAAATGGAACGGGTCCGCGACCAGATCAACCGCTTCACCATCGAAGGCGACCTGCGCCGCGAGGTGACGATGTCGATCAAGCGGTTGATGGACCTGGGCTGCTATCGCGGCGTGCGCCACCGTCGCGGCCTGCCGGTGCGCGGCCAGCGCACCCGCACCAACGCCCGGACCCGCAAGGGGCCGCGCAAGGCCGGCGTGGCGCTGAAGAAATAATCCGACACAAGGCAAAGACACAACATGGCCAAAGCACAGGCGAGCGCGGGATCCAGCCAGGGCCAGCGCGTGCGCAAGAAGATCAAGAAGAACGTGTCGGACGGCATCGCGCACGTCCACGCGTCGTTCAACAACACGATCATCACGATCACCGACCGGCAGGGCAACGCGCTTTCGTGGGCGTCGTCGGGCGGCGCGGGCTTCAAGGGCTCGCGCAAGTCCACGCCGTTCGCCGCACAGGTGGCCGCCGAGGCGGCTGGCCGCGCGGCCCAGGAGCAGGGCATCCGCAATCTGGACGTGCGCATCAAGGGCCCCGGGCCCGGACGCGAGTCGTCGGTGCGGGCGCTCAATGCGCTGGGCATCAAGATCGTGTCGATCGCCGACGTGACGCCGGTGCCGCACAACGGCTGCCGGCCGCCCAAGAAACGCCGCATCTGAGGACGCGGCCCGACTGCAAAGCCCACTGTTCGTCCCCGGCCGCGGCACCCCGACGGGACCGCGGCTCGAGCAGGGCGGACTGACCGCAGCGCAAGCTGCGCAAGAACGAGGAAACAACGTGGCACGTTACACCGGACCCAAAGCCAAGCTGTCCCGGCGCGAAGGGACAGACCTGTTCCTGAAGAGCGCGCGGCGCTCGCTGGCCGACAAGTGCAAGCTGGACAGCAAGCCCGGCCAGCACGGCCGCATCTCGGGCGCACGCACGTCCGATTACGGCAAGCAGCTTCGCGAGAAGCAGAAGGTCAAGCGGATGTACGGCATCCTCGAGCGCCAGTTCCGGCGCTACTTCGAGGAAGCCGAGCGCCGCAAGGGCAACACCGGCGAGAACCTGCTGACGCTGCTCGAGTGCCGCCTGGACAACGTCGTCTACCGGATGGGCCTGGCCTCGACCCGTGCCGAGGCGCGCCAGCTGGTCAGCCACAAGGCGGTGTCGGTCAACGGCGCGACGGTCAACGTGCCGTCGGTTCAGCTCAAGCCGAACGACGTCGTGGCGCTGCGTGAGAAGGCCCGCAAGCAGGCCCGCGTGCAGGACGCACTGAACCTCGCCGAGCAGGGCGGCTTCCCCGCGTGGGTCTCGGTCGACAAGACCAAGATGGAAGGCGTGTTCAAGCAGGTGCCTGACCGGGGCGACATCGCCGCCGACGTCAACGAGAGCCTGATCGTCGAGTTGTACTCGCGCTAATCGAGGATTATCCATGCAGACCGCATTGTTGAAGCCCCGTATCGTCGAAGTCGAACAGCTCGGCCCCTCGCACGCCCGCGTCGTGATGGAGCCGTTCGAACGCGGCTACGGCCACACGCTGGGCAACGCGCTGCGCCGCGTGCTGCTGTCGTCGATGGTCGGCTACGCACCCACCGAGGTGCAGATCTCGGGCGTCGTGCACGAGTACTCCACGATGGACGGTGTGCGCGAGGACGTCGTCGACCTGCTGCTGAACCTCAAGGGCGTCGTGTTCAAGCTGCACAACCGCGACGACGTCTACCTGACGCTGCGCAAGGACTCGCCGGGGCCGGTGCTGGCCTCGGACATCGACATGCCGCACGACGTCGAGTTGGTCAACGGCGACCACGTGATCGCCACGCTGACCCAGGGCGGCAAGCTGGACATGCAGATCAAGGTCGAGAAGGGCCGCGGCTACGTGCCGGGCACGATGCGCAGCCTCAACGAGAGCAAGACGATCGGCCGCGTGGTGCTCGACGCCTCGTTCTCGCCGGTGCGCCGGGTCAGCTACGCCGTCGAGAGCGCGCGCGTGGAGAACCGCACCGACCTGGACAAGCTGCTGATCGACGTCGAGACCAACGGCGTGATCGCGCCCGAGGAGGCGGTCCGCCAGGCGGCCCGCATCCTGGTCGAGCAGCTGTCGGTGTTCGCCGCGCTCGAAGGCGCCGAGCCGACGCTCGAGCAGGGCATCGGCCTGGGCCTCGGGCCGAAGGCTTCGATCGACCCGATCCTGATGCGCCCGGTCGACGACCTCGAGCTGACCGTGCGCTCGGCCAACTGCCTGAAGGCCGAGAACATCTACTACATTGGCGACCTGATCCAGCGCACCGAGAACGAGCTGCTCAAGACCCCGAACCTGGGTCGCAAGTCGCTCAACGAGATCAAGGAAGTGCTGGCCTCGCGCGGACTGACCCTGGGCATGCGCCTGGAGAACTGGCCGCCGGCCGGCCTCGAGCGGCCGTAAGCGGGGCACGCCCGCCAAGAAGGAATCGAACCATGCGTCACCGTCACGGACTCCGCAAACTCAACCGCACCAGCAGCCACCGCGAGGCGATGCTGCGCAACATGACCGTCTCGCTGCTGCGCCACGAGGTGATCAAGACCACGCTGCCCAAGGCCAAGGAGCTGCGCCGCGTGGTCGAGCCGATCATCACGCTCGGCAAGAAGCCGTCGCTGGCCAATCGCAGGCTGGCGTTCGACCGGCTGCGCGACCGCGACATCGTCGTGAAGGTCTTCAACGAACTCGGCCCGCGCTTTGCGAAACGCAACGGCGGCTACCTGCGGATCCTGAAGTTCGGCTTCAGGATCGGCGACAACGCGCCGATGGCCCTCATCGAGCTGCTGGACCGGCCCGAGTCGAGCGTCGAGGCCGGCGAAGCGGCGTCGGCGTCCTGAGGGGCGCGCGGGCCGTGCCCGCCCCCCGCGCGACGATCGCGGCGCTCGATGGGCGCCGCGTTTTTTTTCGACCCTGCCCCGGCCAGCGAACGGAGCCCGGCCCGTGCCCGAGTCCCGCCCCAGCGCATCCGTGATCCCGCCGGTGCTGCGCGTGCGCGCGCTGGTCAAGTCGTTCGGCGGGCAGCGTGCGGTCGATGCGCTGAGCTTCGAGGTTGCCGCCGGCGAGTGCTTCGGCCTGCTCGGGCCCAATGGCGCGGGCAAGAGCACGACGCTGAAGCTGGCGCTGGGGCTGCTCGAGCCGGATCACGGAGCCATCGAACTGCTGGGTGCGCCCGTGCCCGCGCGGGCGCGCGAGGCGCGCGCCGAGGTGGGTGTCGTGCCGCAGAGCGATGCGCTGGACCCGGATTTCACGGTGGCCGAGAACCTGCTGGTCTTCGGGCGGTACTTCGGCCTGTCCGACGCGGCGATCCGCGCGCGCATCGGGCCGCTGCTGGAGTTCGCCCAGCTCGGCGCCAAGCGCGACGCGCGCATCCAGGAGCTGTCCGGGGGCATGAAGCGACGACTGACGATTGCGCGTGCGCTGATCAACGACCCGCGCATCCTGTTCCTGGACGAGCCGACCACCGGGCTCGACCCGCAGGCCCGGCACCTGATCTGGGAGCGCCTCAAGCAGCTGATCGCGCAGGGCAAGACGATCGTGCTGACCACCCACTTCATGGACGAGGCCGAGCGCCTGTGCGACCGGCTCGCCATCATCGACCACGGTCGGATGATCGCCGAGGCGTCGCCCGCGGCGCTGATCCGGCGCGAGATCGAGCCGCACGTGATCGAGGTGCACGGTCCGGGGTACGCCGAGTGGTCGCGCCGGGCTGCGGGGCTCGGCTGCGAGCGGCTCGAGACGGTCGGCGAGACGGTGTTCGCGTACTGCCGCCAGCCCGAGCGGGCGTTGGCGTCGCTGCAGCAGCAGGCGGCGCTGCGCTACCTGCATCGACCGGCGAATCTCGAGGACGTCTTTCTCAAGCTGACCGGGCGCGACCTGCGCGACTGACGGCGCGATGAACCTGTACGCGGTCCCGTCGCCCAGCATCCGCTTCCTGCCGGTGCTGCGCCGGCACTTCCTGGTGTGGCGCAAGCTCGCGCTGCCCAGCGTGCTGGGCAACATCGCCGACCCGCTGATCACGCTGGTCGCGTTCGGCTACGGGCTGGGGCGACTGCTGCCGCAGGTCGGCGGGGTCGACTACATCGTGTTCCTGGCCGCCGGCTCGGTCTGCATGAGCACGATGATGGCGGCCAGCTTCGAGGCGCTGTACTCGGCCTTCTCGCGCATGCACGTGCAGCGCACGTGGGAGTCGCTGCTGAACGCACCGCTGCTGCTGGACGACGTCGTGGTCGCCGAGTGGCTGTGGGCGGCGATCAAGGGCTGCTTCTCGGGCATCGCGATCATCCTCGTCGCGTGGCTGCTGGGGGTGTCGCGCTCGCCGATGCTGCTGGCCGTGCTGCCGGTGGTGCTGCTGACCGGCCTGTGCTTCGCTGCGCTGGGGCTGTGCTTCAACGCGCTCGCGCGCGGCTACGATTTCTTTTCGTACTACTTCACGCTGGTGCTGACCCCGATGACGTTCCTGTCGGGCGTGTTCTTTCCGGTCTCGGGGCTGCCGACGTGGGTGCAGCGCTTCAGCGACGTGCTGCCGCTGACGGCGGCGGTCTCGCTGGCGCGCCCGCTGGTGCTGGGTCAGTGGCCGCCCGACGCCGCGCGGCACCTGGCCGTGCTGATCGCCTACGGGGTCGGGGGGCTCTACCTGGCGCTGGTGCTGACGCGCCGGCGGTTCGCCGCGTGAGCGGCACACACGGGACCGACGACACTTCGGGCAAGCGCATGAACGCGACGACATCGGCGATGCAGATCGTGCTGACCACCGTGCCGGACCGCGCGCATGCGGACCGGATCGCGCACGCGCTGGTCGACGAGCACCTGGCGGCGTGCGTGACGGTGCTGGCGGCGGCGACCTCGACGTACCGCTGGCAGGGCGCGCTCGAGACGGCCGAGGAACTGCCGCTGCTGATCAAGACCGCGTCGACGCGGCACGACGCGCTGGTGCAGCGCCTGCGTGCGCTGCACCCGTACGAGCTGCCGGAGATCGTCGTGATCCCCGTCGCCTGGGCCGGCGCCGATTACCTCGCCTGGGTGCTCGGGGCATCCGCCGGCTGAACCGCCGGTTGAAAGGCGGACGGGACGGCGGGCTGCGCCGGTGCGGCACCCTGCGCGGAGGTCGAAGTGTCGC
>CAYGZN010000046.1:10960-13039 GCA_964354355.1 uncultured Burkholderiaceae bacterium
GACGGGACGGCGGGCTGCGCCGGTGCGGCACCCTGCGCGGAGGTCGAAGTGTCGCCCGGGCCGGATGGGGGAATGCCGTCGGGTTCGGTGCGTGCAGCGCGCCGGCGAACCCGGCGGGGATGTCGGCGCAGGCCGGTCTCGGCCAGGTAGCGCCGGGTGCGGAAGAACGCGACGAGCGCCAGCGCGATGACCGCCATGGCGGCAATCGTGTACCAGAAAGCGTGGGCCGCGTGCAGGCCGGGGATGAAGTCGAAGTTCATCCCGAAGATGCCGGTGATCAGCGTCAGCGGCATGAAGATCGCGGTCAGCGTCGTCAGCGTGCGCATGATCTGGTTCGTGCGGTGCGCGGTCGCGGAGAAGTGCAGCTGCACGGCCGACTCGACCGACGACTCGAGCCGCCGGGCGTGGGTCAGCACGCGCTGGATGTGTTCGACCAGGTCGTTGACCCGCACCTCGAGCGTGTCGGTCATCGGCGGCAGCAGCAGCTGCGGCGGCGTGTCGACGTCCGCTCCTTCGGACTCGGTGCGGTCGCCGCGCCGGTCGAGCCGCTCGTCGCGCCATTCCTGCAGCGCGTCGAGCTGTTCCTCGGACAGGTTCTCCAGTTTGCGCAGCTCGCGGCGCGCTTCGAGCAGCGCCAGCCAGTCCTGGTACGGGCGCCGCGGATCGAGCAGGTCGCGCTGCCAGAACTCCAGCTGGTCGGTCAGCGGCTGGCGCAGGTCGAGGTAGCGGTCGACCATGCCGTTGAGGATCCGCAGCATCAGCTCTTCGGGCTGGGTCGGCAGACGCTGGCCGAACTGCGCGGCCTCGAGCAACCGCCGGCGGACCGCGGGCACGAGGTGGCTGTCGGCCGGACGCACCGACACCAGCACACCGCGCATCAGGAAGAACACCGTCGGGCGCGTGCGGATCCGGATCGCCGTGTCCGGATCGGCGACCGGCCGGAAGGCGAGCCCCCGGAACACGATCATCTCGTAGGTGTGCGTCGAATCGAAATACGACGGGTGCGACGGATTCTCGGCGTCGAGCAGGTGGTCTTCGAGCACGGTGACGCCGGTCAGCTGCTGCACCGGCTCGACCCACGCGCGGGGGTCCTCGTAATGGCAGTCGACCCACAGGTAGCCGCGCGCCGGCAGCCCCGCCGGCGCCGCCGACAGCACCTCGCAGCGTCCCGGCTCGACGTGGATGAAGCTCGGCGCGGCGCCCATGTTGCGGTCAGCCCTGGCGCAGCCAGCGCGCCGCGTCGAGGGCGAAATACGTCAGGATGCCGTCGGCCCCGGCGCGACGCATCGCCAGCAGCGACTCCATCGCCACGGTCTTCTCGTCCAGCCAGCCATTGGCGGCGGCGGCCTTGAGCATCGCGTACTCGCCGCTGACCTGGTAGACGAAGGTCGGTGCGCCGAACGTGTCCTTGACCCGGCGCACGATGTCCAGATACGGCATGCCCGGCTTGACCATCACCATGTCGGCGCCTTCCTGCAGGTCGAGCGCGACCTCGCGCAGCGCCTCGTCGGAATTGGCCGGATCCATCTGGTAGGTCTTCTTGGTGCCGCGGCCCAGCTGGGCGGCCGAACCGACGGCGTCGCGAAACGGGCCGTAGAAGCCGGACGCGTACTTGGCCGAGTACGCCATGATCCGCGTGTGGATCAGCCCCGCGGCCTCCAGCGACTGGCGGATCGCGCCGACGCGCCCGTCCATCATGTCGGACGGCGCCACGATGTCGACCCCGGCGCGCGCCTGCACCACGGCCTGTTCGCGCAGGATCGCGACCGTCTCGTCGTTCAGCACGTAGCCGGTGTCGTCCAGCACCCCGTCCTGGCCGTGGCTCGTGAACGGATCCAACGCCACGTCGGTCAGCACGCCCAGTTCCGGGAAGCGCCGCTTGACGGCCTGCACGGCCCGCGGCACCAGCCCGTCGGGGTCGGTCGCGATCCGGCCGTCCGGGGTCTTCAGCGACGGCTCGATCACCGGAAAGATGGCCAGGACCGGCACGCCCAACTCGACGCACTGCTCGGCGACCGGCAGCAGGCGATCGATCGAGTAGCGGCTGACCCCGGGCATCGATGAGACCGGCTGCGTCGT
>CAYGZN010000047.1:0-6321 GCA_964354355.1 uncultured Burkholderiaceae bacterium
GTCGCTGTCGCGCCAGGACCTGCACACGCTGCTGCGCCACGGACGCGGATGACCCAGCCGCCGCGCACGGGACAGCCCACGCCGATGAGCCCGTCGACCCCGACGACGCG
Organism: uncultured Burkholderiaceae bacterium; assembly: GCA_964354355.1. GTDB lineage: Bacteria > Pseudomonadota > Gammaproteobacteria > Burkholderiales > Burkholderiaceae_E > CAYGZN01. Next base: position 111 of record CAYGZN010000047.1, read on the forward strand.
CCCGGCCCGGATCGCCGCCGTCGGCGCGGGCCGCATGGGCCGCGGCATCGCGATCGCGTTCGCGTGGGGCGGCTACGCGGTCGACCTGATCGACTTCAAGGCGCGCAACGACTCGGACGGGGCGCGGCTGGCGGGCGACGCGCTCGCGGACATCCGGGCAAGCCTGGCCACGATGGCCGAGTTGGGCGCGATGCCGCCCGACGCGCTGGAGCGCGTTCTCGGGCGCATCCGCCTGGTGCGCGAATCGGACGCCGCGGGCGCACTGGCCGCGGCCGACGTGGTGTTCGAGGGCGTGCCCGAAACGCTGGAGGCCAAGCGCGACGCGTTCGCCAGGCTGTGCCGGCTGGTGGCACCGCACACGATCCTGGCATCGACCACCTCGACGATCCTGGTGACCGACCTCGTGCCGATGGCCACGCACCCGGAGCGCCTCATCAACGCCCACTGGCTGAATCCGGCGTGGGTGATCCCGCTGGTCGAGCTGAGCCGGCACGACGGGACCGATCCGGCGGTCACGGCGCGGCTCACCGCACTGCTCGAGGACATCGGCAAGGTGCCGGTGGTGTGCGGTCCGGCACCCGGCTACATCGTGCCGCGGCTGCAGGCGCTGGTCATGAACGAGGCCGCACGGATGGTCGAGGAAGGCGTCGCCACGCCCGAGGAGATCGACAAGGCGACGCGCTACGGGATGGGCCTGCGGTTCGCCGCGATCGGCGTCGTGGAGTTCATCGACTTCGGTGGCAACGACATCCTGTACCACGCGAGCCGCTACCTGTCCGACAACGTGAGCCGCGAGCGCTTCACCGCGCCCGCGATCGTCGACCGTCTGATGCACGAGGGACGCATCGGCGTCAAGACCGGCAGCGGCTTCTACGACTATCGCGGCCGCGACCTGGCCGCCTACCGCAAGGACGTGCTTTCGCGCACACTCGGCATGCTGCGCCACGCCGGGCTGCAGCGGCCGCCCCGATGACCGACGGCGCCCGCGGCCGATTCCCAATCGAACACCCAAGGAGGACGACACCGATGAGCACCCTGCCCCGACCGATCCGCACGCTGGCCGCGATGGCCGCCAGCGCCGCGCTGGGACTGTCGCTGATGGCCACCGCCGGCGCCGCGCGCGCCCAGGAAGTCACGCTGAAGGCCGTCAACGCGTTCCAGGAAGGCACGTACTTCGCGCGCAACTTCGAGAACTGGATCAAGAAGGTCAACGCCGAAGGCAAGGGCATCGTCCAGATCAACTACATCGGCGGACCCAAGGCGATCCCGACCTTCGAGCAGGGCAACGCGCTGCGCACCGGCGTGGTCGACCTGGCCAACACGACGACCTCGTTCACCGCGACCGTGATCCCGGAAGGCCTGGCGCTGAACTACACCGACCTGACGATGGCCGAGCTGCGCAGGAACGGCACGATGGACTACCTGAACAAGCTGTTCCTCGAGAAGGGGCTGTACTACTTCGCGCGCACCGGCGAGGGCATCCAGTACTACATCTACTCGAACAAGCGCATCGACAAGGCCGACCTGACCGGCATCAAGCTGCGCATCGCGCCGATCTACCGCGACTTCTTCCAGAAGCAGGGCGCGACCGTCGTGCAGATGGCCCCGGGCGAGGTCTACACCGGGCTGGAGCGCGGCGTCGTCGACGGCTACGGCTGGCCGCTGATCGGCATCTTCGACCTGGGCTGGCACGAGCGCACCAAGTTCCGCCTGGAGCCGGGCTTCTACGCGATCGAGCTGGGCATCCAGTTCAGCGCGGCCAGCTGGAACAAGCTGACGCCCGCGCAGCGCGCGTTCCTGGACAAGCAGGGCGCGTGGCTCGAGGCACAGAACGCCGAACAGGCACGCACCGACTCGGCCACCGAGATCAAGAAGCAGCAGGACGCGGGCATCCAGGTGGTCAAGCTCGACGACGCGCAGGCCAAGGTGTTCATCAAGAACGCCAACGACGCCGCCTGGGACGGCATCGTCAAGGCCAGCCCGACCCACGGACCGAAGCTGCGCGAGCTGATGGCGCCCAAGTGAGGGCCTGGTCCCGGTTGATGAAGGGCTGCGGCGCGCTCGCCGCGGCCCTGATCGGCGCGATCGTCGTGCTCGTGTGCTACGACGTGCTGGCGCGCAACCTCGGCCTGCACAGCCTGCCCTGGATCGTCGAGGTCACCGAGTACACGCTGCCGCTGGCGACATTCCTGGCCGCGCCGTGGCTGATGTGGCGCTTCGAGCACGTGCGGCTGGACCTGCTCGCCGCGACGCTGTCGCCGAAGGCGCTCGCCGCGGTCGACCGTCTGGCCGCCGCCGCGTGCCTCGCGGTGAGCCTGGTCATCGTCTGGTACTCGGTGGCGGTCATCCTGGACACGCGCAAGATCGGCTCGATGGTGATCAAGAGCCTGGCCTTTCCCGAGTGGTGGCTGTTCGCGCCGGTGCCGGTGTGCTTCGCACTGCTCGCAGGCGAGTGCGCGCGCCGCCTGCTGCTGCCGGTGCCCGGGAACCCGCGCGAATGATCTGGTGGCAGACGCTCGCGCTGCTGTTCGGCATCCTGACGGTGCTGCTGCTGGCCGGGCTGCCGGCCGGTTTCGCGTTCCTGGGCATCAACCTGGTCGGCGCGATCCTGTACCTCGGTGGCGAGGCGGGGCTGATGCAGGTCGTTCGCAACGGCGTCGCCTCGATCACCAACTTCTCGCTGACGCCGATCCCGTTCTTCGTGCTGATGGGCGAGGTGCTGTTCCACACCGGCCTGGCGATGAAGGCGATCGACGCGTTCGACAACCTGGTCTGGCGCGTGCCGGGGCGCCTGTCGGTGATCGCGGTCGTGGCCGGCACGGTGTTCTCGGCGATCTCGGGATCGACCGTGGCCACCACCGCGCTGCTGGGCGGCCTGCTGCTGCCCGAGATGCTCAAGCGCGGGTATCACCCGAGCATGGCGATGGGGCCGATCATGGCGATCGGCGGCGTCGACATGCTGATCCCGCCGTCGGCGCTGACCGTGCTGCTGGGCAGCCTCGCCGGCATCTCGATCTCGGGACTGCTGGTGGCGGGCGTGGTGCCCGGCGTGCTGCTGTCGGCGGTGTTCGTCGGCTGGATCCTGCTGAACGCGGTGCTGCGCCCGGAACTCGCGCCGCGTTTCGAGCACGTGCCGGTCGGCGGCTGGGCACGCTGGCGACCGCTGGTGCTGTACGTGACGCCGCTGGTGCTGATCTTCGTCGTGGTCATCGCGTCGATGTCGGCGGGCTGGGCGACGCCGACCGAGTCGGCCGCGGTCGGCGCGATGGCGACGATCCTGGTCGCGCTGGCCTACCGCGCGCTGTCGTGGCGCAAGCTGGCGGCCGCGCTGACCGGCACCGCGGCGATCTCGGGCGTGATCCTGTTCATCATCGTCGGGGCTACGACCTTCTCGCAGATCCTGTCGTTCTCGGGTGCGACCAACGGGCTGGTGTCGCTGGTGCAGGGGGCGGGACTGTCGCCGTGGCTGGTGCTGGTCGGCATGATGGTCATCCTGCTCGTGCTCGGCTGCTTCATCGACCAGGTCAGCATGATGCTGATCACCCTGCCGTTCTTCATGCCGCTGGTCGCGTTCTTCAAGTGGGACCCGCTGTGGTTCGGTGTGATGTTCCTGATCTGCATGCAGCTGGGCCTGCTGACGCCGCCGTTCGGCATGCTGCTGTTCACGATGCGCAGCGTGGCGCCCAAGCACATCACGACGCCGCAGATCTTCAGCGCGGTGACGCCCTACGTGCTCTTCGGGCTGCTGATGCTGGTCGCGGTGGGGCTGTTTCCGCCGCTGGCGACCTGGCTGCCCTCGGTGCTGCTCGGCAGGTGACCGGCGCGCGGCGCGGCGCCGGGAGGTCGCGCCATGGCCGCCGCGGCTCCGGCCGCCGCGGGACCCGCCGGCGGAGCAACGGCAGGTGCCGCGTACCATCGGGATGGCGGGACGGTCTTCGCATCCGCGGGATCGGTGAAGTAGTGCGGCGACATGATCTGCACGCCGTATTCGTTGAACACGTCCTGCACGTTCGCGTGGAGCATGCTCATGACTTCGGCGCGCGGGCGCGGCTCGGTGGGGACCGCCTGGCAGACCAGCCGGTACTCGGGGTACCAGTCGGACAGGCCGATCTGGAACACCCGGGGCGGGGGTGAAGCCAGAACGCCGGGCGTGCGCAGCGCCGCCGCGACGAGCATCGCCTCGACCTGCCGCCACGGCGTGTCGTAGCCGATGGTCACCGTCGTGTCGACGATGAAGCCGTGTCCGTGCACCGCACGCGAGTAGTTGCGGGTCACGTTGCCGATGATCATCGAGTTGGGCAGCGTCAGCTCCTCGCCGAGGCCGGTGCGGATGCGCGCCGAGAACAGGCCGAGCTCGATCAGCGTGCCCTCGCTGTCGCCGATCCGAACGAACTCGCCGACGCGCAGCGTATGCGTGTACATCAGGATCAGGCCGCTGGCCGCCTGGCCGACGATGCTCGATGCGCCCAGCGAGAGCATCAGGCCGACCAGCACCGACACGCCCTTGAACGCCTCGGTGCTCGAACCGGGCAGGTACGGATAGGCCATCGCCAGCGCGAACAGCCACACACCCGCGGACACGAGGCGCCGGGTCATCCGGGTCGTGTCCCGGTCGAGCCAGCCGAACCTGAACTGGCCGCTCTCCACGCGCTCGAACACGCGCGCGAGGGTGCGCACGCTCAAGCGGGCGAGCAGGAAGATCACCACGGCGACGAACAGGTCGGGCAACGCGTCCAGCATGGCGCCGCCGATCCGGGCCGCCACGCCCGCCACGTAGGCAATCAGCTGCTCGCCCCACGGTCGGGTGTACGGAAAGCGCTCGAGGACGAAGGCGAGCCACTCGACGAGCAGGATCGCCATCAGGACCCAGTAACCCAGCGACACGAGCCGGGAGACCAGCCACTCGACGCGCGATTCCAGCACCAGCGCGGTGCCGCCGACCTGCAGCCGCTGCGCCTGCCGCTGCGCGAGCGCCGCCAGGCGGCGGCCGAACGCCGCCCGCAGCCACCACAGCGCCCACGCCGCACCGAACGCAACGACGGTGGCGGCGGCCGCCATGCCCGCTGCGCGCAGGAGCAGGCCGGTGTCCCGCGCCTCGCGGCTTTCGGCGACGAGCAGCTCCACGGTCCGTGCCGCACGCTGCGCCACCGCCTCGAGCGTCTCGCCGCGGATCGGGTCCGCGTCGCCCGGCGTCAGCACGATCGCGAGCGAGCCGTCGATCATCACGACTCGCCCCTGCGGGATGACCTCGACCGTCACGCGACCCTCACGGGCCGCCGCCAGCCCGTCGCGCAACGCCCCTTCGGTGCGTCGCGCCCGCTCCTGCGGGCTCATTCCGAGGAACGGCGAGCGAAACACCGCAACGGTCCGGTTGGCCACGCGCACCGGCGCTTCGGCCGAGACCGGCTGCGCCGGCGCGTCGGCCGGATTCGGCGCCGCGACCAGCGTCGTGGTCGGCGTCGTGGTCGGCGTCGGCATCGAGCCTGCGAGGGTCTGCGACGTTGCGTCGCGGGCCTGGGCCGGCCCATCCTGGGCCCACGCCGCCAGGGTCGCCGCCAGGCCGAGGATTGCGCATACACCCACCAGGGCGGCGCGCGCTGCGCCGCGAACACTGCCGAGACACACGATCGGATTTCCCTGCGGCCAAGACCCGCACAGCATACCGAATCGCCTGTCCGGCCGGCGCCCGTTCAGTAGGCGATGCTGCCGATGCTGGTGCCGCCGCACACGAACAGCGCCTGACCGGTGACGAAGCCGTTCTCGGGGGCGGCGAAGAACATCACGGCGCGCGCAACGTCGTCGGCGTGGCCCACGCGCCCGACCGGAATCTTCGCGGCCGTCGCATCCAGCGCGGCCTGCTCGCGGGGGATCACCTCGTGGAACATGTCGGTCAGCACCGGGCCGGGCGCCACCACGTTGGCGGTCACACCGATCGGGCCCAGCTCCAGCGCCCAGGTCCGGCACATGCCGAACAGGCCGGCCTTGGTCGCCGAGTACGCGGTGCGGGTCGCCAGCCCGAGCGCCGCACGCGAGGACACCAGCACGATGCGCCCGAACTGCTGGCGCTGCATCTCCGGCAGGGCCGCCTGGACCAGGACCAGCGCGGCCGTCAGGTGGATGTTGACCAGCGTGTCCAGATCTTCGGTGCGAACGTCGGGCAGCAGCGCCGGGCGCATCATGCCGGCGTTGTGCACGACGGTCGTCACCGGGT
>CAYGZN010000047.1:6331-12942 GCA_964354355.1 uncultured Burkholderiaceae bacterium
TCACCGGGTGGTGTGCGCAAAGCTGCGCGGCCACCTCGCGGGTGGCCGCGACGTCCGTCAGGTCGACCGCGACCGAGTGCAGCTTCGGGTGCGCGATGTCGGTCTGGCGCCGCGACAGCGACAGCACGACGTATCCCGCATCGAGCAGGTGCAGACAGATCGACCGGCCGATGCCGGCGCTGCCGCCGGTGACCAGGGCTACCTTGCCGGACATGTGCGCTCCTTCATGGCTGCTGCGTCGATGAGTCGATCCGTCGTTGAGTCGATCCGCCGGTCAGGCCTGCCGCTTCTTGAGCGCGCGCGTGTCGACGCAGCACGCGCTGCCCGGCAGCCGTTGCGCCAGCGCCTTCAGCTCGCCGCGCTGGACCTTCTGCGTGACGGTCAGCGGCAGCGAATCGACGAACGCGACCCAGCCCGGCGCCTTGTAGTAGGCGAGCTGCTCCAGGCACAGCTGCACGATCGATTGCGCGGCGTGCGCCTGTTGCGACCCGGACAGCGCCACGACTGGCACCACGCAGGCGAGCACCTCGTCGCCGCGCGTCGCGTCGGGTGTGGCCGCCACCGCGACGTCGCGCACCAGCGGGTGGCGCCGCAGCACCGACTCGACCTCGACCGCTGCGATGTTCTCGCCGCTGCGCCGGATCACGTTCTTCCTGCGGTCGACGAAATACAGGTTGCCCTGCGCGTCGCGCCGGACCACGTCGCCGGTGTGGAACCAGCCGCCGGCCCACGCCTGCGCGGTCGCCTCGGGATCCTTCAGGTACTCCCTGAAGAAGCCCCGGCGCGGCGCGGCGCCGGCGGCGCGCACCAGCAGCTCGCCCGGGGTGTCGGGCGCCACGTCGGCCCCGGTGTCGTCGACGATCCTGACCTCGACCGCCGGCTGCGGCCGGCCGAAGCAGGACTGCCCGACGTGGCGCGGCTCGCGGTTGGCGATCACGACCGCACCCGCGCCGGTCTCGGTCATCGCCCAGGCCTCCAGCAGCGGGAACCCGAACCGTTCCTCGAACGGCTGCTGATGCCGCCGGTCGACGCCGGCGCCGAATCCGAACCGCACGCCGTGCGTGCGGTCCGACGGCGATGGCGGCGCGCCGAGCAGCATCGCCGGCATCACCCCCAGGTAGTGCACGATGGTCGCGCGCGAGGCGCGCACGCTGTCCCACCAGGTCGCCGGGTGGAAACGGTCGAGCGGGACCACGCAGCCCCCGGACAGCACCATCGCCATCGTGGAGTACGCCATCGCGTTCATGTGCGTCATCGGCAGCGGCGTGATCAGCCGCTCGACAGCGGGACGGATCGCGCACAGGCCGCCCGCGTCGTTGTACCACTGCCCCGCCAGCAGGAAGTACTCGTTGGGCAGCACGCATCCCTTGGGCCGCCCGGTGGTGCCGGACGTATAGAGCAGCGCGCACTCGGTGTCGACGCCCGGAGGCCCCGAGGACGGCGCGGGCGCCGTTGCGCGTCCCAGCGTCCGCAGCCCCCGCGGGAGCGCGTCGCCGCGCGAGGTGTCGGACGCGCCGCGCAGCGCGCCCGCCGTGCCGTCGAGCTCGTCGTCGTGGCTGGCCACGACGACCACGGGCCGCGACACGCGCTGCGCCGCCGCCTGCAGGTCGGCCACGCGCGCGGGCAGCACCACGGCCAGGCACAGCCCGCTGTGCTCGACCAGGTAGTCGAGTTCGGCCGCGCGCATGTCGCCGTTGATCGGCACCACCGACACGCCCAGCGCATTCAGCGCCAGCCAGTTCAGGAAGAACGAGGGTCGGTTCTCGAGCAGCAGACCGGCGCGGTGGCCGTGCCCGCAGCCGGCCGCGGCGTAGCGCGCCGCGAGGCGCTCGACGGCCGCGGCGGCTTCGCCGTAGGGCAGCGTTCGCGGCGCGATCCCGTAGCGGTCCGCCACCTCGGGCAGCACCTGCAGGAAATCGGCCTGCGGCCATCGTCGCGCGGTGCGCTGGAACGCGTCGTGAACGGTGGCCGCCATCACATGAACAGCTGGATCGACGGCAGCGCCGCGTCGCAGTTCAGCAGGTCCACGCGCTTGAGCCGGATGCGCAGCGCCCCGTCGACGGTCACCAGCGTGTGCCACGCGGTCGCCGCGAACATCAGCTGCTCGTCGCCCCGCGTCTCGGTGTACACGAAGTTGGTGCGCGTCAGCCATCGCCCCGCGCCGCCGTCGGCCCCGGGGTCGGCGTGTTCGAGCTCGGGCCGCTGCAGCACGTGCAGGCAGCGGACTTCGGGGTGCAGCGAGTACGAGCGCGGATTGCCGAAGCGCTCGATGCGCAGCTTCAGCAGCAGCTTGTCCTCGTACATCAGCGACGTGTGGTTCTCGCCGTCGGGCTGGTTCGGCGTCAGCGGCACCCAGTAGAAGCCGTCGTCGGTGAACAGGTCGTACCACTGCGCGAACTGCCGCTCGTCGATCAGCCGTGCCTCGCGGCGCACGAAGCGGATCAGGTCCTGCTCGGTCGGTGCCATCTCAGCGCACCTCCTGCGGCGCGGGCGCCATGTACCGGGACCACGCCCGGAACTGGTTGCGCATCGACACCTCGCTGGTGCCCTTGACCGACAGGTCGCGCGCGCCGATCTCGGCCGGGTCGAAGTCCCGGTGCAGGCTGATCCAGTCGTTGCCCGACGCGTGCAGGCCCTCCTGGATCGCGCGATACGCGTGCAGGTCGTCGTGGCCGACGACCGACATCGGCGAGTTGATCAGCCGCGAGTACATCAGCGTTCGCTGCAGCAGCTTGTCGGGCGCCCCCTTCAACCGAAAGGTCCACGACTCGATCAGCGTGCGGTCCGGCCCGATCGGGCGCGCCACGCGGATCGCCTGGATCGCGCCCTTGATCGTCAGGCTCGGGTAGTAGACCGTGTTGTGCCGGGCCATCGACACGATCGCGCGCGCCCGCTCCGCGCCCCAGGCCCGCGTCATCGCCTCGTCGTACTCGGGGATCGGCGAGTACGACGAGTGGATCGAGAACTTCACGCCGGTGTAGCTGTGGCCGTTCGCGAACACCCGAACGCCCATGTCGTCGAAGAACTTGTAGTCCGACGCGAACGGCACGAACTGCTCGATCGCCATCGGCTTGGGTTCGTCGGGCGGGCGGCCCTGCCAGAGCTTCTTGGCGGTGCCCGCCGACGACTCGTGCGCGACCATCGGGTGCATCGTGTCGTTCAGGTTCTCGACGAACATCTTCCAGTTGCAGTTGTGCAGATAGCGCAGCACGCCACCGGCCACCTCCAGCTGCCCCTCGGGCGAGCGCTCGACCATGTTGTCGATGGACGACAGCGAGTCGCCGAAGTACTCGTCGAACGACGGCCCCTGCGCGGACAGGCGCACGAACACGAAGCCCCGGTAGTTGGCGACGTGACGGACCGCGACCAGCCCCTTGCCGGCCTCGCACTCGTGCAGCCGCGTGCCCTCGTAGCCGCTCTTGAGCGGGATCGCCCGCAGCTTGCCATCCAGGTCGTAGGCCCACGCGTGGTACGGGCACCGGAAGAAGCTGCCGGTGTGCCCGCTGGCGTCGCTGACCACCTTTGCGCCCTTGTGCGCGCAGCGGTTCATCACCACGCGCACCGCGCCGTCGCCGTGGCGAACCATGATCACCGGCTGGGCGGCGACCTGCGTGGTCACGTAGTCGCCCGGTCGCGGCACCTGGCTGTCGTGCCCGACGTAGACCCAGGTGTTCGACCACAGCCGCTCCATCTCAAGATCGAACACCTCCTGGTCGATGTACACGTCGCGATGCACCTGGTCGTCGCGCACCAGCGCACGCAGCGCCGCCGGGTCGTCGCGATAGCGGGCCGCGGACCGCGCCCCGGCCGCGGCGTTGAATTGCACTGTCGTCGTCGTCATCGTTGCCTCCAGTCGGATCGTCGTCGTCTTGGTCGCATCAGGCCCCTGCGTCAGCCGGCGGCCGTGGTCGCGCCGAGCGGGCCGGCGGAAGCGGCCGTCGGGCCAGACGTCGGGCCGGACGTCGGGCCGGACGTCGGATCGGCCGGATCCGCCGCAGCGAGTCGCTGCAGCGCCGCGTCGAGCTGCACGCCGTGTTCGTCGGCCAGCGCCGCCTGCGCCAGCGCCGCCAGCCGGCGCGCCGCATCGGGCCGCTGCCGCAGCACGGGCAGTGCAGCGAGCAGTCGCTCGAAACTGCGCCATCCGCGCAGGTGGGTGTCGCCGTAGCCCTTGACCAGCCGCTGGCATCGCGCGAGCTCGACGGCCAGCGGGTAGTCGTGCGCCGCGCACGCGACGATCGCGCGCAGCCACGCGTCGATACGGGCGTGTTCGCCTGCGAAGCGCAGGGTGGCCCGACGCCAGCGGCGCAGCGACGCCACACCGTACAGCAGCAGGTAACCGCGGACCGTGCTGGTGCGCACCGTGCGGCCCGACCGCGTGAAGCGCCCGACGAAGCGCCGTGCCGGGCCGTTGCCCAGCAGCCACCGCCCCAGCCCGGCAGGCAGCGTGTCGGCGACCTCCTCGACGCGCGGGTGCATGAACTCCGCGATGCCCAGCAGCTGGCCGGGCGCCAGGCGCACCTCGCCGCCGACGCGCCCGAAGCGGCTGCGACGCGTTTTGAGGTCGGCGACGCGGATCGTGTCCTCGTACGACATCCACAACGCGAGGTGGCGCGCGGTCTCGCGCAGCAGCTCGGGGTCGGCCGGGCCCCGTGGATGCTCGAACTGCAGCAGCGGCGCGAGACGATCCAGGAACTCGCCGGCGTACCCGATGTCCTGGTAGTCGGCGAGCCGCACGATGCCCGCGCGCAGCACCTCGTGCGCCGCGGCCGGGAACGACTGGTCGATGCGCGCGGCCAGCGGCGCGAGCCGGGAGCCGACCCGCGTGCCGGCGGCCCGCGACGCCGGTGCCGCGTGCGGCGATGCCTGCCCAGGCGTCACGTGCGCGACGGCCGACGCGACCGGCACGAGGGCCGCCGTGAACCCCGATTCGAACGCGGCCAGGCTCGACGACACGCCCACACCGCCGCGTCGGATCGCCGACTCGAACCGCTCGCGCGCGAACGGCAGCGCGCCGGTGCCGGCCAGCGCGCCGAACAGCGCCGCGCCGATCACGCTTCCGGCGGCGTCGGCCAGCGAACCGAAGTCGGCCGCGACGAACCGGCGCGCCGCCGACGCCGCAGCCCGCATCAGGCGGTCGGCGTCGACCCGGCCATCGCCCATCGCGGTCTTCTCCGTCATCGAATAGACGCGGTGCGTCGACGCGATGAAGGTCGTGCGGGCGGGCGTGACCAGGCCGCGCTGCACCGCGCGGCCGGCCTCCATCAGCTCGGAGGCGATCACCACGTCAACCTCGCCCGGCGTGGGCATCAGGGCCAGCACGGGCTCGGCACCGGCCTGGCGCGCAGCGTCGCCCGGGAACAGCTCGATGTAGTAGATCGTGGCACCAGTGCGCTGCGCCACGCCCGGCACCGAGGTCGCCTGCGCGATCCAGCCCTCGTGCTCGGCCAGATCGACGAGCCAGTCGGCCAGCACGCCGCCGCCCTCGCCTCCCATGGCCATGACCGCAACGCTGATCGCACGCGGCCCCACCGCATCGACCGCGGATCGCGCCGGGCGCTCGCTCACGCCGTCAGCCCGGCCAGCCGGCGCTCGATGCGCCGCTGCAGGAACCCGATCACGCCGGCGCGCACACGGGCCCGCAACCGCTCCCACGCCGACGGGTTGTGCACGATCTCGGCACGGTAGAAGGACGGGCAGAGCACGGCCGCGTGCGCGACCTCGCCGCACAGCCCGCAGCCCACGCAGCTGTCGAGCACCGCCGCCACGGGGTCGGTGCGCAGCGGATCCGGGTTGTCGCGCACCGTCAGCGACGGGCAGCCCGACAGGCGGATGCACGAGTGGTCGCCCGTGCAGGTGTCCGGGTCGACGCCGAAACGCTCGCGCACCACGCGCCTGCCGTCGCCGATCGCCTGGCGGGCCAACGGCCGCTCGCGGCGCTGGCGGTTCAGCATGCACTCGCTGCTCGCGACGATGACCTTCGGCCCCCGCACCGGGGTCGTCAGGGCCTCGCGCAGCGTGTCGCGCATCGCCGTCAGGTCGTAGGTGCGCTCGAGGGTGCGGACCCACTCGACGCCCACGCCCCGCACGGCCCGCTCGATCGGGTGACCGGTCGAGCGGATCGCGCTGACTGCCGACGACGACAGCAGGTCCTGGCCGCCGGTGGCCGCCGAATAGCCGTTGTCGACGACCAGCAGCACGTTGTCGGTCCGATTGAACACGGCGTTGCCCACGCCGCTGGTCAGGCCGTTGTGCCAGAACCCGCCGTCGCCCATCACGCTGATCGTGCGTCGCGACGTTTCGCGCGTGTTGAGCGCGGCCGCGCCCGCCCAGCCCAGCCCGTAGCCCATCGTCGTGGCGCCGATGTCGAACGGCGGCAGGATCGAGAACAGGTGGCAGCCGATGTCGCAGCTCACGTGGTGCGGCCCCATTTCCCGCTCGAGCAGCTTCATCGCCGTGAAGATCGGTCGTTCCGGGCAGCCGGTGCAGAACGACGGGGGCCGTGCGTGCACGTGCGGCGCCAGCTCGGACGCATCGGCGGACGCCGTTTCCGGCACGCGGGGACGCGCCCGGACGCCGATCGATGCGGGATCGATGCGCGCCACGACTGCCGC
>CAYGZN010000048.1:0-12805 GCA_964354355.1 uncultured Burkholderiaceae bacterium
GATCCAGTCGCCGCGCACGGCAGCCCACCGCCCGCAGCGAGGGACGTTGGCGGCGCGCGTTCGCACGCAGAGTACGCAGGGGGTGGGCGGGGTCACCTTCGATCGGAACCCCAACTCTTCCGCGACTCGGCCGAAGACCGGTCGAATGAACCCGCACCACGCAGCGGGCGCGGGGAGGCGTCGCGAGCGGCGACTGGATCGCGCCGAGCCAACGAGGAAGGGCCGCGTGGGACGCGGCCGCTTCCGAAGGCGGCGAGGGCAGCCTGCGAAGCAGGCCGCGATCCCCGGAGCCGCTCGCGACGCCTCCCCGCGCGCGCTGCATCACCTCGGAGCGAGTCATTCGACCCGTCATTCCACCGTCCCCTGCGTGACCCGCGTCCCGGCGACCTTCGGATCGTGCAACCAGCACGCCGCCATCGACGCCCCGGCGACCATCAGATCAGGCCGTGCCTGCGAGCAGGCGCCGAACGCCTTCGGGCAGCGCGGATTGAACGCGCAGCCCTGCGGGATCGCGTTGAGCCGCGGCATCGAGCCGTCGATCTGCGCGAGGCGCTCGCGCGTGGCGCCGATCGCCGGGATCGAGCCCATCAGCCCCACGGTGTACGGGTGCTGCGGGCGATGGATGACGTCGGCCACCGGGCCGATCTCGGCCACGCGGCCGGCGTACATCACCGCGACGCGGTCGGCGGTCTCGGCGATGACGCCCATGTCGTGGGTGACCAGCATCACGGCCGTGTGGTGCTCGCGGCACAGGCGCTTGAGCAGCGAGATGATCTGCGCCTGGATCGACACGTCGAGCGCCGTGGTGGGCTCGTCGGCCACGATCAGCCGCGGCTCGGCCGCAAGCGCCAGCGCGATCACCACACGCTGGCGCATGCCGCCGGAGAACTGGTGCGGGAAGTGGTCGATCCGGGCTTCGGCCGCCGGAATGCCGGTGTCCTTGAGCAGGTCGATCGCGCGTGTGCGGGCCTGCGATGCAGTCAGGTTCAGGTGGGTCTGGATCGTCTCGACCAGCTGGCGCCCGACCGAGTACAGCGGGTTCAGCGACGTCAGCGGATCCTGGAAGATCGCGCCGATCTCCTTGCCGCGCACGCGCCGCATCTCGGCGGGCGGCAGGTTGTCGATGCGCCGGCCGGCGACCACGACCTCGCCGGCGGCGATCCGCCCCGGCGGTTCGAGCAGCCCGATGATGGCCGCGCCGGTGATCGACTTGCCGGCGCCGGACTCGCCGACCACGCCCAGCACCTCGCCCTGCGCGATCGTGAACGACACGTCGTCGATCGCCGTCAGCGTGCCCCGGCGCGTCGGGAACTCGACGCGCAGGTGCCGCACCTGCAGCAGCGGCGCGCCCGTGCCCGCCCCGCCACCGGCAGCGCCCGGCGCGCCTGCCCGGGCTCTGCCCGGCGTCTCGCGGCTTTCGGACTTGCTCATCGGTGCGGGGGTCTCCTACTGCAGCTTGGGGTTCAGCGCGTCGCGCAGCCAGTCGCCCAGCAGGTTCACCGACATGCACAGCAGCACCAGCGCGGCCCCCGGGAACACCACCAGCCACCACTCGCCCGAATACAGGAAGTTGTTGCCGGTGTTGATCATCGTGCCCAGCGAAGGGCTGGTCGGCGGTACGCCCACGCCCAGGAACGACAGTGTCGCCTCGGTGATGATCGCGGTGGCGATGTTGATGGTCGCGATGACCAGCACGGGACCCAGCACGTTGGGCAGCACGTGGCGGACCATGATGGTCAGCGGCGACACGCCGATCACCCGCGCCGCCTGCACGTACTCGCGGTTCTTCTCGACCATCGTCGAGCCGCGCACCGTGCGGGCGTACTGCACCCAGTTGGCCAGCGCGATCGAGCCGATCAGCACGCCCAGCGCCATCGTGTCGATGTCGGTGTCGCGCGGCAGCGCGGCGCGCGCCACGCCGTTGATCAGCAGCGCGATCAGGATCGCCGGAAACGACAGCTGCACGTCGGCCACGCGCATGATGAACGCGTCGAGCCGTCCCCCCAGGTAGCCCGACAGCAGGCCCAGGCCGATGCCCAGCCCCATCGCCAGCACCACCGACGCCACGCCGACCAGCAGCGAGATCCGCGAGCCGTACAGGATCGTCGACAGCACGTCGCGGCCCTGGTCGTCGGTGCCCAGCGGATAGGCCGGGTTGCCCTGTTCGACCCACGCCGGCGGTATCAGCGAGTTGTTCAGGTCGAGCGTCTTGAGGTCGAACGGGTTGTGCGGCGAGATCCACGGCGCGAGCACCGCCCCCAGGATCAGGATGCCGGCCACGACCGCCGCGACGATCGCGACCGGGCTGTTCCGGAAGCTGTGGAAGACGTCGCCGTCCAGGAAACGGCCGAGCGCGGTGGTGGTCATGGCGGCGGGGTGTCGTCGCGGGCCTTCGGGCCTACCTGATCGTGATCCACTTGAAGAACACGAAGTTGTCGGCCAGCTGCACGACCTCGACGTTCTTGCGCATGCCCCAGGCCAGCGCCTGCTGGTGCAGCGGAATGTGCCCGAAGTCCTCGGCGTGCAGCTTCATCGCCTCGGCGATCATCGCGCTGCGCCTGGCCTGGTCGGTCTCGGAGCCGACCCGCGCGGTCAGTTCGTCGAACTTCGGATTGCTGTAGCTGCCGAGGTTGAACACCCCCTGGCCGGCCTGCGGCGTGGCCATGATGTTGTACATCACGTTGTGCGCGTCGTAGGTGGCCGGCGTCCAGCCCAGCAGGTAGAACGACGTGTTGCGCGACAGCACCTT
Source organism: uncultured Burkholderiaceae bacterium (assembly GCA_964354355.1). Lineage (GTDB taxonomy): Bacteria > Pseudomonadota > Gammaproteobacteria > Burkholderiales > Burkholderiaceae_E > CAYGZN01. The sequence goes on from CAYGZN010000048.1 coordinate 2,750, forward strand.
CGGGAAGTAGGTGGCCTTGCTCTCGGCCTCGAGGTTGATCTTGACGCCGACCCGCGCCAGCATCGCGGCCACCGCCTGGCAGATCTCGCCGTCGTTGACGTAGCGGTCGTTCGGGCAGTTCATCTTGACCTCGAAGCCGTTCGGGTAGCCGGCCTCGGCGAGCAGCTTCCTGGAGGCCTCCACGTCGTGCGGCAGCCGCTTGTTCAGCGCGGCGTCGAACCCGTTGACGCCCGGCGCGATCATCAGGTTGGTCGGCGTGGCGGCGTTGCGCATGATCCGCGTGCGGATCGCCTCGATGTCGATCGCCTGGAAGAACGCCTGGCGCACACGCCTGTCCTTGAACGGGTTCTTGCCCTTGACGCTCGAGAACAGCAGCTCGTCGCGTTTGGAGTCCATGCCCAGGAAGATCGTGCGCAGCTCGGGACCCTGCATGATCCGCAGGTTGGGGTCCTGCTTCAGGCGCTCGGCGTCCTGGATCGGCACCGGCTGCATCAGGTCGATCTCGCCCGACTTCAGCGCGGCGACCCGCGTCGCGTCGTTGCCGATCGGCGTGAACACGACCTCGGTGACGTTGCCGTCCACCTTGTCCCAGTAGTTCTGGTTGCGCACCAGCACGGTCCGGACGCCGGGCTCGCGCGAGCGCAGCCGGTACGGGCCGGTCCCGTTGGCGCGCACCGACGCGCTGTTCTCCTGTCCCTTGCGCTTGTCCACCGGCTTGGCCGCACCGTTGGCCTCGCACCAGGCCCTGCTCATCATGTACACGCCGGTGAGCATCTCGGGCAGGATCGGCAGCGGCACGGTGGTGACCATCTCGACGGTGTAGTCGTCGAGCTTGCGCACCTCCTTGATCTGCCCGACGTAGCCGCGCATGTCGCCGCCCGGGTCGTTGGCCCGGCCGATCGAGAACACGACGTCGTCGGCCGTGAACGGCTGGCCGTCGTGGAAGGTCACGCCGCGGCGCAGCTTGAACTGCCACGACGTCGGCGACGTCTGCTTCCACTCGGTGGCCAGGCCCGGTGTCACGGCCAGCTTCCTGTCGCGCAGCACCAGCGGTTCGTAGACCGCGCCGGTGAACGTCAGCTGCAGCGTCTCGTTCAGCGAGTGCGGGTCCATCGAGATCGCGTCGCCCTGGTCGGCAAAGCGCAGCGTCTTGCCGTGCGCGGTGCCCAGGGTCAGCGCGGCCAGCGCGGTCAGCGCGAGCGTCGCGGCCAGCCGGATCGGTCGGTGTTTCATCGTGATCTCCGTGTGGGTCATCGTGGGTGCGCCAGGCTGCGGTTGTGCGGGTGCTCGGTCGCGTGCGGTCAGGGCTGCAGCGCGTGCTCGGCCAGCCGCACGAACAGCGCGCTGCCCAGCGGCAGGATCTCGTCGTTGAAGTCGTACCGGCTATTGTGCAGGAAGCAGCCCGACTCCGCGCCACCCTGGCCGATGCGGAAGTAGGCGCCCGGGCGCACCTGCAGCATGAAGGCGAAGTCTTCGGCCCCCATGCTGGGATCGAGGTCGCGCACCACGCTGGCGGCGCCGACCAGTTCCTCGGCCACCATCTGGCCGAACAGCGCCTCGTCGTGCGTGTTGACCGTGGCCGGGTAGATCCGCTCGTAGCGCACGGTGGCCGTCGCCCCCAGGCCGGTCGCCACCGACTCGGCCAGCGTGCTCAGGCGCTCCTCGATCATGTCCTGCGTTTCGGGCCGGAACGATCGAACCGTGCCGCTGATCACGGCCTCGCGCGGAATCACGCTGATGGCCGCGGGATTTCCCGCCTGGATGGAGCACAGGCTGACCACCGCCGAGTCCATCGGGCTGACGTTGCGCGACACGATCGTCTGGGCTGCGGTCACGATGTGCGCGGCGACCACCACCGGGTCGATCGCCAGGTACGCGTGCGCGCCGTGGCCGCCGCGGCCCTCGACGGTGATCGTCACCCGGTCGGCCGCGGCCATCATCGGGCCGGGCTTGACCGCGATGGTGCCCGGCGGAAGTCCGGGCCAGTTGTGCATCGCAAAGACCGAGTCGCACGGGAAGCGCTCGAACAGGCCGTCCTGGATCATCGCCAGCGCGCCGGCATGGCCTTCCTCGCCGGGCTGGAAGATCAGGTGGACGGTCCCGTCGAACTGGCGCGTCGAGGCGAGGTAGCGGGCTGCGCCCAGCAGCATCGTCGTGTGCCCGTCGTGGCCGCAGCCGTGCATGCGCCCGGCGGTCGTCGAGCGGTGTCCGAAAGAATTGTCCTCGTGCATCGGCAGCGCGTCCATGTCGGCGCGCAGCCCGATCGTGCGGCCGCTGTCGGTGCGGGCGCCGCGGATCACGCCGACCACGCCGGTCTTGCCGACGCCGCGGTGCACCTCGTCGACCCCGAAGGCCGTCAGCTGGCGCGCGACCAGCTCGGACGTGAAGTGCTCCTCGAACCCCAGCTCGGGATTGCGGTGCAGCTCGCGCCGGATCTCGGTCAGGTCGGCGTGCCAGGCCCGCAGGCGGGCGATCGCGGGGTGGGCGGCGAGATACATCGGCGGGGGCGGCAGTGACGGCAGTGACGGCGGGGCGAAGAGGCGACGGGGGCGACGGCAGCCGCACTCAGTGGGCCGCCGACGGGCGCTCGACGCGCAGGCGCGGGTCGACGACGAAGTACAGCAGGTCCACGATCAGGTTGATCGTCACGAAGATCAGCGCGATCAGGCACAGGTAGGCCGCCATGATCGGGATGTCCGCCACCTGCACCGACTGGATGAAAAGCAGCCCCATGCCGGGCCACTGGAACACGGTCTCGGTGATGATCGCGAACGCGATGATCGCGCCGAGCTGCAGCCCGGTGATCGTGATGACCGGCACCAGCGTGTTCTTCAGCGCGTGGCCGAAGTAGACCGTGCGGTCGGTCAGGCCGCGCGCGCGTGCGAACTTGATGTAGTCGGTGCGCAGCACCTCGAGCATCTCGGAGCGCACCAGCCGCATGATCAGCGTCATCTGGAACAGGCACAGCGTGATTGCCGGCAGGATCACGTGCGCCCAGCCGTCGCGCGTCAGGAACCCGGTGGTCCACCAGCCGAGCGAGACGGTCTCGCCGCGCCCGAACGAAGGCAGCCAGCCGAGCAGCACGGCGAACACCAGGATCAGCAGGATGCCGATCAGGAAGGTCGGAAGCGACACGCCGATCAGCGACACGGCCAGGAACACGTTGGCCAGGAAACCCTTGCGCCGCAGCGCCGTGTACACGCCCATCGGGATGCCGACCGCCAGCGCCAGGGTGGCTGCCGCCAGCGACAGCTCGAGCGTGGCCGGCAGGCGTTCCATGATGAGCGTCGACACCTTGCGGCCCTGCCGGTACGACAGGCCGAAGTCGCCCCGGACCGCGTTGCCCACGAAGGTCGCGAACTGCACGGGAACCGGGTCGTCCAGGCCCAGGTCGCGCCGAAGTTCGTCGCGCTGCTCGGGCGTCGCGTCCTGGCCGAGCATCGCCAGCACCGGGTCGCCGACGAACTGGAACAGCGAGAACGACACCAGCGCGACGACCAGCATCACGACGACGGCCTGCGCCAGCCGCCGGATGATGAAGGCGAGCATCATCGGCGCGGCCCCCCGTGTGCCGCCCCGCGCCCGCGCCCGCGGGTCACGCCTTGGCGGCCGTCGGCAGGAAACACTGGACCAGCCGCACCCAGTAGCTGCCGCCGATCGGGATCAGCTCGTCGTTGAAGTCGTAGCTGGGGTTGTGCAGCATGCACGGGCCCATGCCGTGCCCGCCCTCGCGGTGCGAGCCGTCGCCGTTGCCGATGAACACGTAGCACCCCGGTCTGACCAGCAGCATGAACGCGAAGTCCTCGGAGCCCATCGTCGGCTCGATGCTGGCGGACACGTTTGCGTCGCCGACCACGTCGCGCATCACCGCGACCGCGAACTCGGTTTCCCTGGCCGCGTTGATCGTCGGCGGGTAGTTGCGGTGGAAGTGCAGCGAGCCGGTCGCGCCGAACGCTGCCGGCAGCTGCTCGGTCAGCGCCTTCATGCGCGACTCGATCAGGTCGAGCGTCTCGATCGTGAACGTGCGCACCGTGCCCCGCACGATCGCGCTGTCGGGGATGATGTTGGTCGCGTCACCGGCGTGGATCTCGGTCACCGACAAGACCGCCGCGTCGATCGGCTTCTTGTTGCGGGTGATGATCGACTGCAGCGCCTGCACCAGGTGCGTGGCGACCAGCACGGGGTCTACGCCGTTCTGGGGCATCGCTGCGTGTGCGCCCTTGCCGTGCAGCGTGATCTCGAATTCGTTGGACGAGGCCATCATCGGTCCCGGTGTCACGCCGAACTGGCCGACCTTCATGCCGGGCCAGTTGTGCATGCCGAACACGGCTTCGCACGGGAACTTCTCGAACAGGCCCTCTTCGATCATCTTCTGCGCGCCGGCGCCTCCTTCCTCGGCCGGCTGGAAGATGAAGTGCACGATGCCGTCGAAGTGGCGGTGCGTCGACAGGTAGCGGGCGGCCGCCAGCAGCATCGCGGTGTGCCCGTCGTGCCCGCACGCGTGCATCTTGCCGTCGTGGCGCGAGCGGTGTGCGAAGCCGTTGTGCTCCTGCAGCGGCAGCGCGTCCATGTCCGCGCGCAGCCCGATCGAGCGGGACGAGGTGCCCGCGCGCAGCGTGCCGACCACGCCGGTGCCGCCCAGGCCGGTGTGCACCTCCAGCCCCCACGCCCGCAGGCGCTCGGCCACGATCGCCGCCGTTCGGCTCTCCTCGAAGCGCAGCTCCGGGTGCGCGTGGAGGTCGCGCCGGATCGCCTGGATCTCGCCCTGCAGGTCCAGAATGCCTTCAGCCAGCATCATCGTGGATGTCTCCCGGATTCAGGCGCTTAGCTTAACATCGCGGCATGAGCGAGGCACCCGCATCCAGGGCCGGCAAACGGGTCGTGCTGCACCGCAGCGGCGCGGGCCCGGGCGCGACCGGGTCCCGCGCCCCGATCCGGTGCGCCGCAGCGCGGGCCGGCCTGCGCCGGCTGCAGGCGCGGATAGCATGACGCGTCGCGTGCGGTTCGCCGTTGCATTGCTGCTGGTGGCCGTCGGCGGCTGCGCGGCGCTGTCCGACGGGCCGGTCTACTACTGGCAGTCCGCGCTCGGCCATTGGCGCGTGATGAGCAGCGCCCGCCCGGTCACGGCCCTGATCGCGGACCCGTCGACCGATTCCAGCCTGCGGGCACGGCTCGACACCGCGCGCGGGATCCGCGAGTTCGCCAGCAGCGAGCTCGGGCTTCCGGACAACGACAGCTACACCCGGTACGCGGACCTGCGGCGGCCGTACGTGGTCTGGAACGTGTTCGCCACGCCCGAGCTGTCGATGCAGCTGCAGCAGTGGTGCTTTCCGGTCGCCGGCTGCGTCAGCTACCGCGGCTACTACGAACGCGGCGAGGCCGACCGGTTTGCGCAGGGTCTGCGCGAGCAGGGGCTCGAGGCCCACATCGGCGGGGTCCCGGCCTACTCGACCCTCGGCTGGTTCGACGATCCGCTGCTCAGCACGTTCATCCACTATCCCGACGGCGAGATGGCCCGGCTGGTGTTCCACGAGCTGGCGCACCAGGTGGTCTACGTGAAGAACGACTCGACCTTCAACGAGTCGTTCGCGACGGCGGTCGAGGAGGCCGGCGTGCAGCGCTGGCTGGCCGCCCGCGGCGATCCGAAGCTCGATCGGGCCTACCGCGAGCACGCCGAACGGCGCCGCGAGTTCGTCGCGCTGCTGCGGCGCCATCGCGCCGAGCTCGAGGCGGTCTATGCCGGCCCCGGCGACGACGCCGCCAGGCGCCGCGGCAAGCAGAAGGTGTTCGAGTCGCTGCAGGCGCAGTATCGGTCGCTCAAGGATTCGTGGGGCGGATACGCCGGCTACGACCGCTGGTTCGCCCAGCCGCTGACCAATGCGCACCTGGCCTCGGTCGGCACCTACACCGACCTCGTTCCGGCCTTTCGCGCGTTGCTTCAGGAGCGCGACGGCGACCTGCCCGCGTTCTATGCCGCCGTCAGGGAACTCGCGGCGCTGCCGCGCGCCGAACGCGACGCGCGGTTGGCGTCGCTGCAGTCGCCGGCACGCGAAGCGGGCTTGACGGGGCGCAAGGCGCGGCCCGCGGGAATCGGGCTATGATCCGCGCAACCGCAAACCGGGGGGAGCGGACATGGAGCGTTTCTGGCTGAAGAACTACCCCGCCGGCGTGCCTGCCGACGTCGACTGCAGCCGCTACGGGTCGGTGGTTCAGCTGCTCGAGGAGTCGTTCGCCAAGTACAAGTCGCGGGTCGCCTTCGACTGCATGGGCAAGACGATCACCTACGGCGAGGTCGAGGACCTGTCGCGGTGCATCGGCGCGTGGCTGCAGTCGCGCGGACTGGCGCGCGGCGCGCGCGTGGCCGTGATGATGCCCAACCTGCTGCAGTATCCGGTGTCGATCGCCGGAATCCTGCGCGCCGGGTACGTGGTGGTCAACGTCAACCCGCTGTACACGCCGCGCGAGCTCGAGCACCAGTTGCGGGACTCGGGTGCCGAGGCGATCATCATCGTCGAGAACTTCGCGACGACGCTGCAGCAGGTCATTGCGCGCACCCACGTCAAGCACGTCGTGCTCGCCTCGATGGGCGACCTGTTCGGCCTGCTCAAGGGCACGCTGGTCAACTACGTCGTGCGCAACGTGAAGAAGATGGTCCCCGAGTTCGACCTGCCGGGGGCCGTGCGCTTCAATTCCGCCATCGCCGACGGTTCGCGCCACACGCTGCGGCCGGTGCAGGTCGGCCACGAGGACGTTGCGTTCCTGCAGTACACCGGCGGCACCACCGGCCTGTCCAAGGGGGCGACGCTGGTGCACCGGAACATCATCGCCAACGTGCTGCAGTCCGAGGCGTGGATCCAGCCCGCGCTGAAGAACCCGAAGAAGGGCCCGCCCCCGGAGCAGCTGGTTTGGGTCTGCGCGCTGCCCCTGTATCACATCTTCGCGCTGACCGCGTGCTGCCTGATGGGCATGCGCATGGGCGGCATGAACGTGCTGATCCCGAACCCGCGCGACCTGCCCGCGCTGGTCAAGGCGATCCGGCCGTACAGGGTCAACCTGTTTCCCGCGGTCAACACGCTGTTCAACGCGCTGGCCAACGATGCCGAGTTCCGCAAGCTCGACTTCTCCGGCCTGCGGGTCTCGCTGGGCGGCGGCACGGCCGTGCAGGAGCCCGTTGCCAGGCGTTGGCTGGAGGTCACCGGCTGCCCGGTGTGCGAAGCCTACGGGCTGTCCGAAACCTCGCCCGGAGCCACGGCGAACCCGACCGACACCGACACGTTCACCGGCACGATCGGGCTGCCGTTCCCGTCGACCGACATCGCGATCCTGGACGACGACGGCCGGCCGGTGCCGCTGGGCAAGCCCGGCGAAATCGCCATCCGCGGCCCGCAGGTGATGACCGGGTACTGGCAGCACCCGGACGAGACCGCCCGGGTCATGACGCCCGACGGTTTCTTCAAGACCGGCGATGTCGGCATCATGGACGCCAGCGGCTACACGCGGATCGTCGACCGCAAGAAGGACATGATCCTGGTCTCGGGCTTCAACGTGTATCCGAACGAGATCGAGTCGGTGGTGGCCGGGCATCCGGGCGTGCTGGAGTGCGCGGTGGTCGGTGTGCCCGACGACAAGTCGGGCGAGGCCGTCAAGCTGTTCGTCGTGAAGAAAGACGCCGCCCTCACCGAGAAGTCGCTGCGCGACTACTGCGACCAGCACCTGACCGGCTACAAGAAGCCCAGGCACGTCGAGTTCCGCACCGAGCTGCCCAAGACCAACGTGGGCAAGATCCTGCGCCGGCAGCTGCGTGACGAGGCGCTGAAGAAGGCCGCTTGAGGCCGTCGACACCTGCCGTCGGCGACGGCGGCCGCCCGATGCGGGTGTCGGTCGTGGTGACGACCTACAACCGTCCCGACGCGCTGCGCATCGTGCTGCACGCGCTGGCGGCGCAGCACGATCCGCGCTTCGAGGTCATCGTCGCCGACGACGGATCGGGGCCGGCCACCGAACAGATGCTCGGCGAATTCGAACGGGACCGGTTCGCGCCGGGGCTCGAGCGGTTGCTGCACGCGTGGCAGCCCGACGAGGGGTTCCGGGCCGCGGCGGCGCGCAACATGGCCGTGGCCGCATCGGCCGGCAGCTATCTCGTCTTCCTCGACGGCGACTGCGTGCCCCGGCCCGACTTCGTGGCGCGCCACCGCATGCTCGCCGAGCGCGGCTGCCTGGTGTCGGGCAGCCGCGTGCTGATGTCCGAGGCGCTGACCGTGGATGCGCTGGCCGCGGGGACGGCTTCGGCGTCGGCGTCGGCTTCGGCTTCGGCGCTGCACGGGCGCGGGCTGTCTTACTGGCTGGCGCAGCGCCTGCGGGGCCGCACGAACAAGGTCGTGCCGCTGATCCGCATTGCCGACAGTCCGCTGCGCCGGTACCGCAGCGTGCAGTGGCGGCGCATCAAGAGCTGCAACCTCGCGGTCTGGCGCAGCGACTTCGAGGCGGTCGACGGCTTCGACGAGCGCTTCGTCGGCTGGGGCCACGAGGATGCGGACCTGGTGCTGCGGCTGGCCCGCGCGGGGGTCAGGCGCAAGAGCGGGGCCTTCTCGACCGAGGTCTTCCACCTGTGGCACCGCGAGAATCCGCGGGCGCTCGAGTCGGCGAACCGCCGGCGGGTCGAGGAGCGGTTCGCCAGCGGCGTGGTCCGGTCGGAAGTCGGGCTGTCGTCGCACCCGAATCCCGGGGAGCGCGTGCACGCCGTCATCGGGTGATCGCGGCGCGCGCCGGCGATCGAGCCTGCAGCATCTCGAAGACCCGGTCGGCCAACGACTGCCACCCGAACCCGCGTGCGAACGCTACATTGCGCGCGCTGGTCTCGAGCCACAGGCGCTCGTCCTCGAACCGTGCGACCGCCGCGAGCCAGGCGCCCCGATCGAGGTGGGCTGCGTACACCGGCCGGTCCTGCGCCCAGGCGCGAATGCCCGGCAGGTCGTGCGTGATCACCGGGACGCCGGCGGCCATCGATTCGAGCACCGTCAGCCCGAAGCTCTCCAGCTCGCTGGGGTGCAGCACGAGGTGGGTGTCGCGCAGCAGCTCGATCAGCTGCGCCGGGCTCATGCGTGCGTGCAGCCGCAGGCCGGGCGTGTCGCCGTACCGGCTGCGCAGCATCGCTGCGAGCGGGCCGTCCCCCACGATGTCCAGCGTGTAGCCGCGCGCGCGCAGGTCGCTGTGCGCGAACAGCTCGGCGAGCCAGTCGACGCGCTTGCTGCCGTCGAGCCGCCCGAAGAAGGCCAGGCGCCGCGCGCGCGGCAAGGGCCGCGGGCCCGGGGGGAAGAACGCCTCGTCGACCCCGAGCGGCAGCGCCGGAATCCGCAGGCCCCACTTGCGCTGCACGCGAGCGGGGCCGCGATAGCCCAGGAACACCACGTTGCGCTCGCCGACGTCGCGGAACAGCCGGCGGCGCGAAACCCCCGGCAGCAGGTGCAGCGAGCGGTCGCGCACCGCCGGGTAGCGGCGCGCCAGCAGCGACGCGTCCATCTCGTAGAACGTGACGATCGCGTCGAACTCGCCGAAGTCGAAGCCGCGTCTCGCGAGCGACCGGAAGAAGCTCCAGCTCTCGATCTTGAACGGGTTCAGCCGAAGCGCCCGGCGCAGGGCCGCGTTGAGCGCGGTGTCGCGCCCCACGAAGGGCACGGTGACGACCTGGGCGCCGAGCGCGGCCATCGCCTCGGGCGCGGTGTTCGACGGGGGCGCCTCGGGCGCGGCGCGGTCGACGCAGACGCCGCCCAGCACCGTCAGGCGACACGTCGGTGCGAGGCGCCGGGCCAGCTGCGCCACGACGGTCTCGGTGCCGCCGATGTACTGCAGCACGGTCGGGGACAGCAGCAGGATCCGTAGCGCAGGGCAGGTCATGCGGACCCTGCCGGCACACGCATGGCCGCGCGTGTCGCCGGATACAGCAGATTGCCCTGCAGGCCGATGAACAGCATCACCATCAGGGCGCTGGTCGTGCCGACCAGCATCGTGTTGGTCAGGCTGCCCAGGATGCAGACGACGGCGAAGGCGAACGTCAGA
>CAYGZN010000049.1:0-9458 GCA_964354355.1 uncultured Burkholderiaceae bacterium
GCCCGTCAGCCGATGAACTCGGTGAGCAGCGCGTTGAACTTGACAGGGTTCTCGACGAACATGAAGTGCTGCCCGCCTTCGGCTTCCTCGAAGATCTCCAACCGCGCCCCCTTGATCTGGCTGGCGATCCACGCGACGCTCTTCCACGGCACGAGGCTGACACGCCCGCCGACGCACAGCGTGGGCAGCGTGATGCGCGCCATCACGTCGCGCCAGTCCTGGTGGCAGTGGTTGTACAACAGCGTCGCTGCGTGCGCGCGCGGGAACTTCAGGTTGCAGTCGATCATCCACTGCAGCGTGGCGGGTGCCATCGCCTTCGTGACCATCCCGCCGATGAAGCCGTTGGTGGTCGCCACACCCTCCGGTCCGGCCAGCGCGTTGGCGGTGGCCGTCACCGTCTCGGGCGTGAAGATGGCGCCCGCCTGCTCGGCCTCCTGGGCGGACCACCCCGGGTTCGACGTCAGGAACGCGGGCTCGTCGCAGAACACGAACTTCGACAGGCGCGCGGACCCGAACAGGTCCCAGTAGCACCACAGCACCGAGCAGCCCATCGAGTGACCCAGTATCGTCGCGTCCTTGACGTCGAGCGCGGCCAGGACGTCGTACACGTCCTTGGCCAGCCGCTGGATCCGATAGCCGAATGCGGGCTTGTCGGAATCGCCGTGGCCGCGCATGTCCAGCGCCAGCACCCGGTAGCGGCCCGACAGGCCCTCGAGCTGGTGCTTGAACTGTTCGGCGGACTGTGACCATCCGGGCACCAGCACCAAGGGTTTGCCCGAGCCGCTCTCGAGGACGTTGATGCGGGTGCCGTCGCTGACGGCGACGCTCGATTTCTTGATGGCCATGGGAGGTCTCCTCGCGTGAATGGATTCGAATCCGCGTTCAGTGTCGCCGCCGCGATGCGACCCGTCAATGCTCGATGCCCGCAGCCTCGAACCGCGCCCGCGCCGTCAAGGCACCGTGTCGAGCAGCGCGACCGGGTCGCCGTAGCGGCGCGCAGCCTCGATCACCTGCGAATCGCCCAGCGCGCTGAGCCGCCCGCCCTCGATCAGCAGGTGCTCGCCGGCGGCCACGGTGCAGTCGAGCAGCACCAGGTCCATGTGCACCGGCGGCTCCTCCCACTGCGGCATCACCCGCGAAATGTAGTCGCAGGGCTTGGCCAGGTCGATCCCGAAGTGCAGCGCACCGGTCGAGTTGGAGCCCGCCGGGTACACGGTGTGGCGCGGCGCCTTGGGGTTGAACCCGCAGCCCAGCTCGATCAGGCGCCCGCCGACCAGCATGTCGCGCAGGATCGCCGCCGTCGGCGAACTGCCACGCACCTCGACGATGGTGTCGCCCTCGAAGTCGCAGGCGATGCGCTCCTCGAAGGGCCGGGCGAAGCCGACCGCCCACTGCGGGTACAGCGTGCCGGTCATGGTCACGGGCGCCGTGGTGTCGTGGCGATGCGCGGTGCGGTCCCACAGGTTCGGCCCGTGGGTCGGCAGGTAGTGCACGTAGCAGCCGGGCTCGTCGGCGAACATCCGGCCGCGCCAGCGGTTGTGCGCGAGCAGGTTGCGGCTCATGTCGGCCGTGTACGCGATCGCGAAGTCGGTGCCGCGCGCATCCGAGAACTGCAGCCGGTAGCCGGTGTCGGTTGCCATGCGCCGCGCCGTGGCGCGGATGATCTCGCCGACGAGTTCGGCCGGAAAGCGCGCCTGCGGCGTGTGAAGCAGGTCCAGGTCGCGGAAGTAGGTGATCTTGACCCAGCGCTGACCGCGCGCGCGCAGGCCGATGAAGTACGGGTCGATGATCGAGCAGAACCACGTCGACACGACGAAGTCCGCCGACTCCAGCACCGGCTTGACTGCCTCGGGCGCTTCGGTCACCTGGCTGTTCGGCTCCATGTAGACCCGCACCTGCGCGCCGCGCGCCGCGGCCAGTCCGCTCACCGCGTCGATCACGCGCCGGTCCAGCAACGGGTCGGCCAGGATCACCACGCGCTCGCCCGGGCGTATGGCGAACACCCGCGTGAAGTTGTCCAGCGCGGCGAACCAGTCGCGCGTTCGGGTGATCGCGGGGTTCAGGGGAGTCGGCAGACCGACGTACGGCTCGCTCATCGTGGGACGCCTTTGCGCTCAGATCCGGAACGACTCGAGCGACTCGGGTGCGAACAGCGCCTCGGGCTCGAGCAGGCGCTTCGACAGACCCTGCTCGTGGTGATAGCGCAGGAAGGTGCGCAGCGTCTCGCGGTTCTTCTCGAAGCCGTACGGCCAGAAGTCCTCGCCCATCTCCGCGCGCGCCTGCTCGACGTGTGCGGTCAGCCACGGCAGCATCGCCTTGAGCGCAGCGGTCTCGTACAGATCCTCGTAGGTGCGGCGCTGCGACTCGACGAACGCCTTCATCAGCGACTGCGCGACCCAGCGGTTGGCCTCGTAGACGTCGCGGCGGATCGCCACCGTGTGCATCGCCGGGAAGATGCCGGTGCGCCGGTAGTAGTCGCGCTCGACGTCGACGTAGTTCTCGAACAGCCGCCGCACGCGTCCGCCGCCGGTGCGAAACGTCGAGGGCATCCGGGCCGTGTACAGCGCGTCGATCTCGCCGGTGAGCAGCATCTGCGCCAGCGTCTGTTGCGGGCCGATGCGCTCGACGCGGATGTTCGGCGGCAGATCCAGCTTGAGCTTCTCGGAACGCCCGGGCTCCTCCTCGCCGCCGGTCACGTAGGTGACCGAGTCCACCGGAACGCCGTAGTGGTCCGACAGGATGCCGCGAATCCACACCGGCGCGGTCATCTGGTACTCGGGGTTGCCCACGCGCCTGCCGATCAGGTCCTTCGGCTCGCGGATGCCCGCGGCCGCGTTCACGTAGATGCAGGAGTGGCGGAAGAACCGCGACGGGAAGGCGGGGATCGCCACGAACGGCTGCGGCGACCTGAACAGCGACACCGTGTACGACGACAGCGACATCTCGGCGACGTCGAACTCCTGGTGGCGCAGCATCCGGAAGAACGTCTCCTCGACCGGCATGTTCAGGTAGTTCAGCTCGATGCCGTCGGGCACCACGCTGCCGTCCATCAGCGCGCGCGTGCGGTCGTAGTTCCAGCAGCCCAGCGTCAGCTTCAGTCGTGCCACGGTCACTCCGGCCGCAGCTGCGCGGCGCGGGCCGCCACCTTCGCGCGGTCCGCCTCGTCCTCGATCGCCTTGCCCAGCTCGGCCGGGCCGCCCCCGACCGAGTCGATGCCCGAGGTCTTCATCTGCGCGATCACCTCGGGCGTTCGCGCGAGCTGCATGACCTCGGCGCTGACGCGCTGCACGACGGCCGCCGGCGTGGCCGCGGGGGCGAAGATGCCGACGATCGGCGCGAAGTCGAACCCGGGCAGCAGCTCGGAGATGGCGGGCACGTTCGGCGCCTGGTCGGAGCGCTGCGCCGAGTTCACCGCCACCAGCTTGACCTGTCCGCTGCGCACGAAGCCCGCCAGCGACGGCAACGCGGAGAACGCCGCGCTGACCTGCCCGCCGATCAGCGCCGGCACCGACTGGCCGGTGCCCTTGTACGGGATGTGCGTGATGTGCAGGCCCAGCCCGGCCTTCATCGCCTCCATCGTCAGGTGGTGGGTGCTGCCGATGCCCGACGAGCCGTAGTCGAGCCGCCCGGGCTGCGACTTCACCAGCGCGACGAACTCCTGCAGCGTGTCGGCGGGCACCGACGGGTGCAGCGCCAGGAACAGCGGCGCGCGGGCCACCAGCGCCACCGGTGCGAAGTCCTTCGTGCCGTACGGCAGCACCTTGTAGAGCAGCGGGTTGATCGTGAACATCGAGCCGTCGGTCACCAGGAACACGTAGCCGTCGGCCGGCATCGTGGCGATCGCCTGCGCGGCGACCACGCCGTTGGCGCCGGGCCGGTTGTCGACGTTGACCGGCTGCCCGAGTCGTTCGGTCAGGCGCTGCGCAACGATCCGCGCCACCGTGTCGGGAAGGCCGCCCGGCGAGTACGGGACCACGAAGCGGATCGGCTTGTTCGGATACGCCGCCTGGGCGTGCGCCGGGCGCGCTCCGGCCAGCAGAGCGGCGACTGCGAGCGCCGACGCGCAAAGCGCGGCCCCGGCCAGCCTCGCGAGGTTCGCGCGGCGCATCACGCGGCCACCTGCGTGGCGCCGCGGCGCATCGCCCGCTCTTCGGTCGACACCCCCAGCTCGTCCCACGGGGATTCCTTGGGCACGATCCCCTCGAACGAGCGCAGCAGCGCGTGCGGCACCCGCGGCTCGGTCGTGCCGATCGCCGGCTCGCCGGCCGCGAAGCGCCGGGCGGCGTCGACCATCACGCGGCGGAACTCGACGATCGCCAGGTCGCTGGCACCCAGCCGGTCGCGCGTACGGTCGGCGATCGGGCCCATCGACTCCCACATCGCCATGTCCTGGTTCGGGATGCCGCGGATGCCCGTGAAGTCGCCGAGCTTCATCGCGCGGCGGTCCTGCAGGAACAGGTTGTCGCGGTTGCGGATCTTGTGGTAGTTCGCGTCCAGGTCGATGCCGACCTGGGCGCCGCAGAACTTGCGGAACGCCTCCTGGTCGACCCCGGCGCCTTCACTCCACGCGATGAAGTAGAACGTGGTGTGCGTGTCGTCGACCGGCACGTTGACGTTGGCCAGGCTGTAGACGTTGTTGGGCGGGATCAGCACCGTGAACGGGGCGACGAACACCGAGATGCGCACGTAGTCGTGGGTGGCCGCGTTCATGATCGGGCGGCGGATCGCCGCGTAGCGGAACCCGAATCCGGTCTGCTGCACGCGCAGCCGGGGCGCCTTGTCGGTCGACGGACGCGGCCAGGCGTTGGCGGTCGCCTTGGCACTGTCCACGCGCGCCGGCGGCATGTCGGTCGAGTGCAGGCTGGAGCTGTGCGCGGAGTCGATCGCACCTTCCAGGATCTGCGCCCAGTTGCAGGCCACCTGGATCTTGACGATGCTGACCCTGGCCGACGGCGTGGGCGCAAACGCCGGAGGCTCGAACACCGGCATCTGCTCGGACGGGCCCATGTAGGTCCACACGAAGCCGCCCGCCTCGCGCACCGGGTAGGCCTTGTGCCTGACCTTGTTCAGCAGGCCGCTCTCGGCGGGCTCCGAGGCCATCTCCAGCACGTTGCCGTCGACGTCCATCTTCCAGCCGTGGTACAGGCATCGCAGCCCGCAGTCCTCGTTGCGGCCGTACACCAGCGACGCACGCCGGTGCGGGCAGTATGCGTCGAGCACGCCGAGCCGGCCGTCGCTGTCGCGGAACACGACCAGCTCCTCGCCCAGGAGCTTCGCGGCCACCGGCGTGCCGTCGGGCTCGGCGACCTCTTCCGACAGGCAGGCCGGGATCCAGTGGCGGCGCATGATCTGGCCCATCGGCGCGTCGCCCTCGACGCGGCACAGCAGGTCGTTCTCTTCGGCGGTCAGCATCGGCGTCTCCTTGCGGCTTGCGGCTTGCGGCTCGCGGTCCGCGCCGCGCGGTGCACGGCGGGCGCCGCGGCAACGCGCCCGGCAACCGGTGCGCGGCACGCGCGCTTGTCATAAACTTAGCAATCGAAAGAAATCTACCTGCGATGGCACGGTGTGTCTACCCGCGCCGCACGGCGCCCGGGCCCGTGCGGCGCCCGTTGTTCGAGGACGTCGGCCGATGAGGCTCCTGACCGTGTCGCGCGCCGAGGCGATCGCGCGCGACATCCACCTGTTCGAGCTGCGCGATGCGCAGGGCGCGGAACTGCCCGCGTTCAGCGCCGGCGCGCACATCGGCGTGACCGTGCCCAGCGGGCTGCTGCGCAAGTACTCGCTGTGCAACGACCCGGCCGAGCGCGACCGCTACCAGATCGCGGTCAAGCGCGAGGCCTGCGGCCTGGGCGGCTCGGCCAGCCTGGTGGACGGCGTGCGCGCGGGCGACACGCTGTCGGTGTCGGACCCCGTCAACGATTTTGAACTCGCGCCGCGGGCGACCCAGTTCCTGTTCATTGCCGGGGGCATCGGCATCACCCCGATCGTCTCGATGATCCGGCACCTGGAGTCGACCGGCCAGGGGCGCTTCCGGCTGTACTACTGCACCCGCGACGCGCCTTCCACGGCCTTCCTGGACGAGCTGACGACCGCGCGCTTGCACGGCCGCGTGCGCATCCACCACGACGGCGGCGACCCGGCGCGGGCATTGGACCTGTGGCCGGTGCTGGAGAAGCCGACCCACGCCCACGTCTACTGCTGCGGGCCGCGCGCGCTGATGGACGCGGTGCGCGACATGAGCGGCCACTGGCCGGCGTCGGCGATCCACTTCGAGAGCTTCGCCGGCGCAGCGGCGGCGCGCAAGGCCGACGACCGCCCGTTCCGGGTCCGGCTGGCCCGTTCGGGCCAGGTGCTCGAGGTGCCCGCCGGCGCGTCGATCCTGCAGACGCTGCGTGCGGCCGGCCACCGCGTGCCGAGCTCCTGCGAGAGCGGCACCTGCGGGTCCTGCCGCACCGGGCTCGTGTCCGGCGACGTGGACCACCGCGACCTGGTGCTGGCCGATCACGAGCGCGCCGACCGGATCATGGTGTGCGTGTCGCGGGCCCGCGCCGGCGAGCTGGTGCTGGACCTCTGATGGCCGCGCAGGTGCTGCGCCTCGGCGTGCTCGGGCTGGGCCGCGCGTTCGCGCTGATGGTGCCCACGTTTGCCGGCGACCCGCGCGTGCGGCTGGTGGCGGCTGCCGACCCCAGGCCCGAGGCCTGCCGGCGCTTCGAGCAGGACTTCGGCGCGACGGCGGGCGACTCGGCGCAGCGGGTGTGCGCGCGGCCCGACGTCGACGTCGTCTACGTCGCTTCGCCGCACGCGTTCCACGCGGAGCACGCGCTGCTCGCGGCCGCGCACGGCAAGCACCTGCTGGTCGAGAAACCGATGGCAACCAGCCTGGCGCAGTGCCGGGCGATGATCGACGCGGCGCGCGAAGCCGGCGTGCACCTGGTGGTCGGGCACAGCCACAGCTTCGACGCGCCGATCCAGCGCGCGCGTGCGCTGATCCGGCAGGGCGCGCTCGGCCGCGTCCGGATGATCCACTCGATGAACTTCACCGACTTCCTGTACCGGCTGCGTCGCCCCGAGGAACTCGACACCGCGAGCGGGGGCGGCGCCGTCCTCAACCAGGCGGCCCACCAGGTCGACGTCGTGCGCCTGCTGGCCGGCGGCTGCGTGACCGGGGTGCGCGCGCTGACCGGCAACTGGGATGCCGCACGCCCGACCGAAGGCGCCTACGCGGCGCTGCTGACGTTCGCGGGCGGTGCCTTCGCGTCGATCACCTACAGCGGCTACGCGCACTTCGACAGCGACGCATTGCTCGGCGACATCGGCGAGATGGGCCAGCGCAAGGATCCCGCCGCCTACGGGGCCGCGCGGCGCCGGCTGGCCGCGGCCGTCGGCGCCGCAGGCGCAACGGCCGGCGCGCAGGCGCTCGCCGAGCTGGCGCTGAAGCAGCAGCTCAACTACGGCGGACCGGGCTACTCCCCCGAGACCGGCCGGCGCGCGGCCGGCGAGCCGCCGCTTGCGCACCAGCACTTCGGCCACCTGGTCGTGTGCTGCGAGCACGGCGACCTGCACCCGACCCCGCACGGCATCTGGGTCTACGGCGACGGCGAGCGGCGGTTCGAGGCGCTGGATCCGCCCGCGGTGCCTCGGGTCGAAGTCATCGATGCGCTGCACGCGGCCGTCTTCGGCGGCGTGGCGCCGCTGCACGACGGCCGCTGGGCCATGGCCACCACCGAGGTGTGCCTGGCGATGCTCGAGTCGGCGCGCACCGGGCGCGACGTGGCGCCCGCGCAGCAGGTCGCCGCGCCGTGACCCGCGACGACGACACGCGGCTGATCCTTCGCCACTGGCGCGAGGCGGTGCCCGACGATCGACTCGCACACCTGGTGCGGGACTGCGCACGCGCGCTGGTCCGGGCGCTGCAGATGCGGCTCAACGCCCACGCGGTGCCGTTCGGGCACTGGGCGTTCCTGCGCATTCTGTGGGATGCCGACGGACTCACGCAGCGCGAGCTGAGCCGGCGCGCCGGGGTGATGGAGTCCACGACCCACACCGCGATCCGTGCGATGGAGCGGCTCGGCTACGTGGTCCGCCGGCAGGCGCCGGGCAACCGGAAGAACGTCTACGTCCACCTGACCCGCCAGGGCCGGGCACTGAAGGCGCGGCTGATCCCGCTGGCCGTCGAGGTCAACGACGTCGCCGTGCAGGGCATCGGCCAGGCCGATCTGGCCGTCACCCGACGCACGCTGCTGGCGATGATCGACAGCCTCGCGCGGGACGAGGCACGCGCCGCCGATCCGCGCGCTCACCCGCGTCGCGCGAGTTGAGAACGGGCTCAGCCGGCTGCGAACTGCTCGCGGGCCAGCCGGGTGCCCTCGACCAGCGCGCGCAGCTTGGCCTCGGCGATGCGTCGGTCCATCGGCGCCATGCCGCAGTTGGTGCAGGGGAACAGCCGGTCCGGGGGCACGTAGCGCAGCGCGCGGCCGATCGTGTCGCGAACCTGCTCGGGCGTCTCGATCGCGTCGCTGGCCACGTCGATCACGCCGACCAGCAGGTCCTTGCCCTGCAGCAGGCCGAGCAGCCGGTCGGGCACGCGCGAGTTGGCGCACTCGAGCGACACCTGGTCGATGCGGCTGGCGGCCAACGCCGGGAAGATCGCCTCGTACTGGCGCCACTCGCTGCCCAGCGTCGCCTTCCAATCCACGTTGGCCTGGATGCCGTAGCCGTAGCAGATGTGGACCGCGGTCGTGCAGGTCAGCCCCTCGATCGCGCGGTGCAGGGCCTCGACGCCCCAAGCCGTGACGTCGTCGGTGAACACGTTGAACGCCGGCTCGTCGAACTGGACCACGTCGACGCCGTCGGCCTGCAGCGCACGCGCCTCCTCGTTGAGCAGCGCGGCGAACGCCATCGCCAGCTTCTGTCGGCTGCCGTAATGCGCGTCGGCCACCGTGTCCACGATCGTCATCGGCCCGGGCAGCGTGAACTTCAGCCGCCTGCGGGTGCGGGCCCGCGCGAGGCGCGCCTCGAACGCGTGCACGCGGCCCTTCAGGCGCAGCGGGCCGGTGACCTGGGGCACCATCGCGTCGTAGCGGTTGTTGCGGATGCCCATCCTGACCTTGTGCTCGAAGTCGATCCCCTCGACCGCCTCGAGAAACCCGTGCACGAAGTGCTGGCGGCTCTGCTCGCCGTCGGTGACGATGTCCAGGCCCGCGTCCTCCTGCTCCTTGAGCCACAGCAGGGTGGCGTCGCGCTTGGCCTCGAGAAGCTCGTCGCCCTGCAGTTTCCACGCAGGCCACAGCTTGCGGGTCTCGGCCAGCCAGCCGGGTTTGGGCAGGCTGCCTGCGATGGTCGTGTCGAACACCGGCGTCTCCTCCACGGGTCGCGGCGCCAATCGGCGTCGCGCAGCGTCCGATTGTGCCAGCAACGGCCCCCGCTTTCGCAGGCCGCCCCGAGCGCGTCGCCCGCAG
>CAYGZN010000049.1:9558-12686 GCA_964354355.1 uncultured Burkholderiaceae bacterium
AGCGCGTCGCCCGCAGTGCGTCGCTCAGAGCGCGTTCACGCCTGCGGTGCCGTTTGCGACGCCGTCGGTTTCCTCGGGTTCCTGGCCTTCGCGGACCCAGCTCGCCACCTGCGAGACCCACTCGGGGTGCGGGCGGGCGAACAGCGCGTGCCCCCGCTTCGTGTCGAGCTGGCGTTCCTCGGCGGACAGTGACCGCCCCTCGAGATGCGCGCGGGCGAACATCGGCGCGCACTCGCCCATCGCGCCGTCCTGCGCGTCGTACAGCGACAGGATGCGGCCCGACAGGTGCGGGCCGAATTCGTCGGTGTGCGCCTGCGCATGCGGCTGGCCGGGACGAAAGCATCCGGCCAGCAGCACGTAGCGGACCTCGGGGTGCGGCCGGCGCGCCGCGGTCGCCAGCGCGATCAATCCGCCCTGCGAGTAGCCGACCACCGTGATCCGCGCCGGATCGGCCCCGTCGGCGATCAGCCGCTCGATCGTTCGCGCTACGCGCTGCGCATACAGGCGAAACGGCGTGTGCGGGGCACGGACTTCGCTCGTGACGTCGAAGCCCTGCGCGCGAAACGCCGCGAGGATCTCTCGATACTGCTCGGGCGCGCGATCGGGACCCTTCTGCGCCACGTCGATCCCGTGCAGGTAGATCAGGTGGCCCGCCGACCGCAGGGGCTCCGGTTCCGCCGCGGGCTGCGCCTGCGCGTGCGCCAGTCCGGAACCAGACGCGGCGACGGCCAACGCGGCGAGCACTTGGCGAAGCAGACGAACCACCGGCAACCCTCCGTCGAACCCGCATCCCCGTCGAGCCGGGTGGCACCGGTCGAATCGACGGGTGCGCGGGTCGCTGGCCGGGCGACAGGCGCGCCCGCAAGCGTTGCAGTGTGGGGTTAGCGGCCGGCGCGACCGACGGCAGACTCTCCGGACGGTTTCGCACAGGCGACGAATGGCCGGCAGGCGCCCGGCGCGGGCAATCGGCTAAGCTCGTGCCGATGGCCCCGACGACCGGCCCGACGACGGCTGCGACCCCATCCGGCACACCCCGCGAACGCTGGTCGTCGCGCATCGGATTCGTGCTGGCGGCCACCGGCTCGGCCGTCGGGCTGGGCAGCATCTGGAAGTTCCCGTACATCACCGGCGTCAACGGCGGCGGCTGGTTCGTGGCGATCTACCTCGCGTGCATTGCACTGATCGCCGTGCCGATCATGGTTGCCGAGATCCTGCTGGGCCGCGCCACCCGCAAGGCGCCGGTCGGAGCGTTTCGCGACGCGGGCGGCGGGCGACTGTGGCGCGGCGTCGGCTGGATGGGCGTGGTCACGGTCGGTGTGATCCTGTCCTACTACAGCGTGGTGGCCGGCTGGACGATGCACTACGCGTGGCTGTCCGCCAGCGGCGCGCTGCGCCAGACCGACCCGCAGGCGGTGTCGGCGCAGTTCGCGGCCGTTCACGCCGACGCCGGCGTCAACCTGGCCTGGCACCTGGCCTTCATGCTGCTGGTCACGTGGACCGTGCTGCGCGGCGTGCGCGCCGGCGTCGAGCGCTGGAACCGCTGGCTGATGCCGCTGCTGCTGGCGATGATGGTGGCGCTGACCGCACGCGCGGTCACGCTCGACGGGTTCGGCGCGGCGCTCGAGTTCGTGTTCGGGCTGCACGGCGCGGATCTGACGGCGCGAAGCGTCCTGGAGGCGCTGGGCCACAGCTTCTTCACGCTGAGCCTGGGCATGGGCGCGATGATCACCTACGGCAGCTACGTCGGCGACGACGAGGACGTCGCGGCGGCGTCGGTCACGATCTCGGCGCTGGACACCCTGATCTCGCTGCTGGCCTGCCTGATGATCTTTCCGATCACGTTCACCTTCGGGCTCGCGCCCGGCGCGGGGCCCGGTCTGATCTTCGCCAACCTGCCGATCAGTTTCGCGCAGATCCCGGGCGGCGCCGCGTGGGGCACGCTCTTCTTTGCGCTGCTGGCGGTCGCGGCGCTGTCCAGCGGCATCTCGGCGCTCGAGGTGGTGGTGGCCCACGCGATGGACGAGTTCGGCTGGTCCCGCGCCCGCGCCTCGCTGACGCTGGCCGCGGCCATCGCGCTGCTGGGCGTGCCTTCGGCGCTGTCGGGCGCCACGACGGTGTTCGGCAGCGGCTTCGCCGAGTGGACGACCCCGCTGTTCGGCCCGGGCAAGGGCCGCAACTGGTTCGACACCTTCGACTGGCTTGCGAGCAACCTGGCACTGCCGCTGGGCGGCCTGGGCGTGGCGGTGTTCGTCGCGTGGCGCATGGGGCCGGCGGCCCGCGAGCGGGCGTTCTGTGCCGGGTCGAGCTGGGCCCGCGCCTATTGGGCGTGGCTGTGGCTGCTGCGCTGGCTGGTGCCGCTGGGCGTGGTCGTGATCCTGCTCAACGCGCTGGGCGCGTTCGGCGGACGGTTGGGCTAGCGCCGGGAAGGGGTGCGGGCGTGGCCGTGGATCCGACCCTGAAGTCGCGCATCGCCGCGCGCCTGCTCGCCTTCGACGTTCGCGGGCACGCCGGCGGGGCACATCGCTCAGCCGCCGTCGCCGTGGCCGTCACGGACGAAGGTCTCGGCGCGGACGTGACCGGGCTTCCCCGGCATTCGACGTGGAGCCAAGGCCCTGCGCTGATCCTGACCCGCCGCTCGGCCGCGCTGCGCGACCACGCCGGGCAGTGGGCACTGCCGGGCGGGCGAATCGACGCGGGCGAGACGCCCGAACAGGCGGCGCTGCGCGAACTCGCCGAGGAGGTCGACCTGAGGCTCGATCCGGACGCCGTGCTGGGCCGCCTGGACGACTTCGTCACGCGCTCCGGATTCGCGATCACGCCGGTGGTGATCTGGGCCGGCGCCGCGCGCGACATGACGCCGAACCCGCACGAGGTCCAGAGCATCCACCGCATCCCCGTCGCCGAACTGCTGCGCGCGGACGCACCGATGCTCGAGCAGGGTCCCGACAGCGAGCACCCGGTGTTGCGCATGCCGGTCGGCGACAGCTGGATCGCCGCGCCCACGGCCGCCTTCCTCTACCAGTTCCGCGAGGTGTGCGTGCTGGACCGCGAGGTTCGCGTCGCCCACTTCGAGCAGCCGCGATTCGCGTGGAAGTGACCGGCACCGTCAGCCGAACACCGCGACCGTC
>CAYGZN010000050.1:0-12561 GCA_964354355.1 uncultured Burkholderiaceae bacterium
GCCGTCCATGCACACCATCACCGGCATCGACATCTCCTCGCCGAGCTTGAAGGCCTGGATGTGCAGGTCCAGCGCCTCCTGGTTGCTCTCGGCGAACAGCTGGATCCAGCCGCAGTCGCGCTGGCTCATCGAGTCGCTGTGGTCGTTCCAGATGTTGATCGGCGCACCGATCGCGCGGTTGGCCACGGTCATCACGATCGGCAGCCCCAGCCCCGACGCGTTGTACACGGCCTCGGCCATGAACAGCAGTCCCTGGCTGGCGGTGGCGGTGTAGGTGCGGGCGCCCGCGGCCGACGAGCCGATGGCCACGCTCATCGCCGCGAACTCGCTTTCGACGTTGATGAACTCGCAGTTCTGCAGCGCGCCGCTCTTCACGAGCTCGCCCAGCCCCTCGACGATGTGCGTCTGCGGCGAGATCGGATAGGCGCAGATCACCTCGGGGCGGCACAGCGCCACCGACTCGGCGACCGCGTGCGAGCCTTCAGTCTGCTTGAGCATGGGACGGTTTCTCCATTTCCTGGCGGACGTATTCGTAGGCTTCGCCGGCCGCGGCGATGTTGCCCTCGGCCACCTTACCGCTGAACTTCTCGCGGATCGCGTGCGCCACCGCCGGCAGCGTGACCAGGCCCGACAGCGCCGCGAAGCCGCCCAGCAGCACCGCGTTGGGCAGCGGCCGCCCCAGGTGCTTCATCGCGATCTCGGTGGCCGGCACCGTGGTCAGCCGCTCGGGACGATAGCGCTGTGCGATGTCGCCCAGGCCCAGCTTGCCGAAACTGCGCCGGCTGTTGATCAGCACGTAGCCCTGCGGGTGCAGCCCCTGGAAGACGTCGACCTGGTGCAGCAGCGTCGGGTCCTGCACGATCAGCACGTCGGGCGCCAGGATCGGCTCGCGCAGGCGGATCTCGCTGTCGTCGATGCGGCAGAAGGCGACCACCGGCGCGCCGGTGCGCTCCGAGCCGAAACTGGGAAAGGCCTGCGCGTGGCGGCCCTGCTCGAACGCTGCGACCGACAGCATCTCGGCGGCCGTGACCACCCCCTGGCCACCCCGGCCATGGAACCGGACCTGCAACATTCAGCCTCCTCGCACCGCCGATCGGTTTGTTGGCTGGATTCTCGGGCCTGCAGCGAAACGGACCTTGATCGGCGTCAAGTGATCACGCCGAGCGCTCACCGGCGCATCCGGTGGGCGGCCTAGTCCGAACGGCCGTTCGTCACCGCCACACCACTTCGTGCCGCATCACCAGCGGGTCGAGGTGCTCGTGCACTTTCTTTGCCAGTGCATCCCTCGCTGCCTGCGGCACCCCGTCGATCGTCACCGATATCAGGCTGCCGTGCACCGGGTGCGCGCCCACCTCGACCGACACGTTGCCGCCCGCGGGCGCGACGTCGGCGAGCATGCGTGTCACCACGCGCCGCGCGGCGTCCCAGCGCAGCGCCGGCTTGAACACCTTGCCGACGCCAGTCAGCGGCATCGGGTCGACCACGTGCAGCGCC
Source organism: uncultured Burkholderiaceae bacterium (assembly GCA_964354355.1). Classification (GTDB taxonomy): domain Bacteria; phylum Pseudomonadota; class Gammaproteobacteria; order Burkholderiales; family Burkholderiaceae_E; genus CAYGZN01. The sequence goes on from CAYGZN010000050.1 coordinate 1,495, forward strand.
ACCGGCACGGCCGCGCGCTCGGGCGTGCGTTCGCGCACGAAATCGATCAGCTCGTTCGCGTCGATGCTCACGCCCGGCTTGGGCTGCACGTAGGCCACCGGCAGCTCGCCCGCGTAGGCGTCGGGCTGGCCGACCATCGCAGCCAGTGCGACCGCAGGGTGCTGGAACAGGATCTCCTCGATCGGCTGCGGGTCGATGTTGTGGCCGCCGCGGATCACCAGGTCCTTGGCACGGCCGGTGATCCACAGGTAGCCGTCGGGGTCGAGGCGGCCCAGGTCGCCCGAGTTGACCCAGCCGGGCTCGACGAACGCGCCGCGGTTGTGCGAGGCGCTCAGGTACCCCGAGAACACGCCGGGGCCGGCCATGCTGACGACGCCGATCTCATTGGCGGCGCAGTCGCCCTGCTGGCGGCCCTCGGCGTCGATCCGCACGATGCGCACGCGGCTGTACGGCACCGGGTGCCCGACCGAGCCCAGCCGCAGCGCCCGGTCGATGTAGCTGATCGTGTGCACGCTGGACGTCTCGGTCATGCCGTAGACCTCGAGCACCGGCAGCTTCATCTTCTGTACGTACGTCTGCGCGACCGCGACCGGGATCGCCGAGCCGCCGCCGGAGCAGCGCTTCAGGCTGGACACGTCGGCGTCGCCCACCGGCACGTGCAGCGCGGCCGCCAGCACCGTCGGCACGCCGCCGAAGGTCTCGGGGCGGAAGCGCTCGACGAGGCGCCACACGTTGCGCACCGCCGCGGGGTTGCGCCATCCGCCCGGCGACAGCACGACGAGCGTGCCGCCCGTTCCCAACATCGCCAGTCCCTGCGTCAGCGCGCCGCCCACGTGGAACAGCGGCAGCCCGAACAGCATGTTCCGTCCCGGCGTCGCGCGCAGCAGCAGGCCCACGACCCAGGCCTGGTACACCTGGTTGCCGTGGGTGTGCCGGACCAGCTTGGGCGTGCCGGTGGTGCCGCCGGTGTGGAAGTAGGCCGCGACGTCGTCCGGCGAGATGTCGCGGCCGCTGACCAGCCGGTCCGCAGGCTGGGCATCGGCCAGCGTGTCGAAGTCGTGCACGAGCGGGCCGGCCACGCCCCGGCCGCCGACCACGACGATCGCCTTCAGCTCGGGCAGGTCGCCCTTGATCTTCTGGACCTTCTCCCAGATGTCGCTGCCCGGCGCGGGGCCCAGCGTCACCAGCACCCGGGTGTGCGCCGCCCGCAGGATTTCGGCGAGCTGGCCGGGCTCGAGCAGCGGGTTGACCGGGTTGGCGATGCCCGCCGCCTCGGCGCCCCACAGCGTGAAGAAGCTCTGCGGCAGCAGCGGCAGCAGGAAGCTGACCACGTCGTTGGGGCCCACGCCCAGCGCGCCGAACAGGTTCGCCGTCTGCGTCACGCGGGCCAGGAACCGGCCGTACGAGATCGTCACCGGCGCCTCGTCCGGGTCCGCATTGGGCAGGAAGTGCATCGCCGGCGCATCGGGGTCGTGCGACGCGCCGATCCGGATCGCCTCGTAGGTGCTGCGCGCGGCGATGCGCTCGGCAAACGGCGTCGCCTCGAAGGCGGCCAGCTTCGCGGGCGTGGACAGGTCCGGCCAGTCGGCCCCGATCACCCGGTCGAGCAGGTGGGCGCGCGTCATCTCGTCTCCCCTCGTCGTGTTCGCGCGCCAAAGATACCGCACCGGGTTCGGATACCGCACCGGGTTCCGTGCTTCGCCGGTCCGGTTTCGACGGGCATCGCAACGCCGCGGACCGCGGCCCGGCCGCCTGCCCGATGCGAACGTCGTCGCGACGGCCGTTACGCGTTCGGCGCCAGCAGCACCTTGCCGCCGCGCGAGGCGCGCGCCGCGTGCGCGAGCGCCTCGCGGCATTGGGCCAGCGGATAGACGGCCTCGACCTCGACGTGCAGCGTGCCCTCGACGATGGCCTGCGCCAGCTGCCGATACAGCGCGTGCTGGCGGTCCAGCGGCGCGCGGGCGAACCAGCGCGCCAGCCAGAAGCCGCGCAGCGACACGTCGCGAAAGACGGTGTCGGCGGCGTCCATCTCGCAGGGCTTGCCCGACAGCATCCCGTAGTTGACCGCGACACCGCCGTCGGCCAGCGTGTTGGCCAGCCGCCGCGTGGCCTCGCCCGCGATCGCGTCGATGCCGAGCCTGATCGGCGCGCCGCCGGTAGCCGCCGCCACGCGTGCCGGCAGGTCCGGGCCGTCGACCAGCACCACATCGGCGCCCAGCGCCTTCAGCGCCGCGACCTGCGCGTCACGGCGCACCACGTTCACCGTGCGCCATCCGAGCCGACGCGAGAACTGGATCAGCGCCTGCCCGACGCCCGAGTTGGCGGCGTTCTGGATCACCCAGTCGCCGGGCGAGAGCTCGACGAAGTCGTGCAGCATCAGCCAGGCCGTGGGGGGATTGACGCCCAGCATCGCCAGCTGGTCCAGGTCGGCCGCCGGCAGCGCGAACAGCCGCGCGGCGGGCGCCTTGACCCGCTGGCGCCAGTTGCCGCGCGCGGCCAGCAGCAGCAGCACCCGGTCGCCCGGCACCAGGTGCGTGACGCCGTCGCCCGCCGCCACCACGCGACCCACGGCCTCGCCGCCCGCCCACACGGGCAGCGGCGGCGGCTTGGCGCCGTATCGGCCCTCGAACATCAGCAGGTCGGCCGGGTTGATCGACGAGCGCTCGACGTCGACCAGCACCTCGCCCGGGCCGGGCTCACCGGGATCGGGCACATCGACGAGCTCGACGACTTCGTGGGCAGGTCCGAAACGCGAGAAGCGGATGGCTTTCATGGGCGGTTCTCCGTCGGGGATGTGTGAGGGTCGAGTGACGCCACGATCTCGAACGAGCGCAGTCGCGCCGCCTGGTCGAACACCGCGCCGCTGATCATCAGCTCGTCGGCACGGGTCCGTTCGATGAACGCGTTCAGCTCGCGCCGGATCGTGTCGGGCGAGCCGACGAACGAGCACGACAGCATTCGCATTGCGTGCGCCTTCTCGGCGGGCGTCCAGTAGGCCTCGATGTCGTCGATCGGTGGCGACAGCTGGCCCCGCGCGTTGCGAACCATGTCGGTGAAGCGCTGTTGCAGGCTGGTGAACAGGCGCCGCGCCTCGGCGTCGGTGTCGGCCGCGATCACGTTGACGCACGGCATCGCGTACGGGCGCTCCAGCTGGGCGGACGACTGGAAGCGCTCACGGTACACGTGCAGCGCATCGTCCAGCGCGTCGGGCGCGAAGTGCGACGCGAACGCGTAGGGCAGCCCGAAATACGCCGCCACCTGCGCCCCGTACAGGCTCGAGCCCAGGATCCAAAGCGGCACGTTCAGGCCTGCGCCCGGCACCGCGCGGATCTGCTGGCCCGGCTGCACCGGGCCGAAGAACGCGCGCAGCTCACGGATGTCCTCGGGAAAGCGCTCGGCCGCCATCGGGTCGCGGCGCATCGCGCGCATCGTCAGCTGGTCGGTGCCGGGCGCCCGGCCCAGCCCCAGGTCGATGCGCCCCGGGTACAGCGACTCCAGCGTGCCGAACTGCTCGGCGATCACCAGCGGCGAGTGGTTGGGCAGCATCACGCCGCCCGATCCGACCCGAATCGTCTTCGTGCCGCCGGCCACGTAGCCGATGACGACCGAGGTGGCGGCGCTGGCGATGCCGGTCATGTTGTGGTGCTCGGCCATCCAGTAGCGCCGATAGCCCCAGCGTTCGGCGTGCTGCGCCAGTTCGAGCGTGTTGCGCAGCGCATCGGCAGGCGTGTCGCCGACGCGCACGGGGACGAGGTCGAGGATCGAAAGCGGGGTCATGGGTGGGACGTCTCATTGTTTGCGCAGCACGATGGTGAGCCGAGCGCTCGGTACGGTCAACGATTCGCCGGGCGCTCTGGCTTAGGCGCTCTGGCGGATGGGACGGCCGCAGTGTGACTCGCACAATCACATCGGGCATCGAGCCATCGGCCCCGCAATCGGAAGTGGCCCTGCAACGAGAACCAACGCTGATTGCACTCATCCCTCGAGGGCTTGTTATGTATACGCATACTGCGTATAGTTTCCGGTGAATCTCGTCTTCGTCGAATTGCCCGCGTTCGAGCGGCATCGCTCGCACTACCTCGATGACGACGGGTTTCGATGGTTGCAGCATCAGGTGATGAGTTCGCCGGATTCGGGGGACGTTATCGAAGGTACCGGCGGACTTCGAAAGCTGAGATTTGCCGACATGCGCCGCGGACTCAAGGCGCGACTGAGGGCGGAACTCGCCGCGAGGCAAATCGGCGAATGACTGCGAATCCCACAAAGACGGCGTCGCGACCGCATCGGCGCAGTCTGATTGCCGAAATCACGGAGGGCGTGGAGGCGCTTGCCCAGGCGCGCGAGGGAAAGCGAACGCTGCGCACGCACATGGTCGAGTTCAAGCCCCCGCCCGAGCTGGCCCCGGATGCCGTCAAGCGCGTGCGTGAACGGCTGAACCTCTCGCGCGCGCTGTTTGCGGCTTATCTGCGCACGAACGCGCGAACGCTGGAAAACTGGGAACAAGGTCGCGCACGTCCGAACGCCCAAGCCGCACTGTTGATCAGCCTGGTCGAGAAGTTCCCCGACACGGTGGAGCGGCTTGCTGCCATCTGAACTGCCTTTCGCCACGCCGCCGCTCAGCCCGTCACCGCCTCCGCCGCCCGCACCCGCGCCGCAGTGGCCGGCGCGGAAAACTGCAGCACCCCGTCGTCGATCGGCGCGCGCCGCATCAGCTTGATGTCGGTCAGGTAGTTCTGCTCGGCCTTCCACGGCGCCTTCGAGCCCTGCTGCGGGAACCGGTCCATCGCACGCTGGAAGTAGCCCGACGAGAAGTCGAACGGTGGCACACGCTCGATGCCCGCATCGTCGAGCCGCGGCATGACCTGCCGGGCGCCCACCTGGTCCATGTGGTTGAGCACCCGGCACACCCACTCGGTGACCAGATCGGCGCGCAGCGTCCACGATGCGTTGGTGTAGCCGAACACCCACGCGAGGTTGGGCACGTCGCTCGCCATCATGCCCTTGTACGGCAGCGACTTCGTCAGGTCGCGGCGGACACCGTCGATCGAGACCTCGAGGTTGCTCAGGAACTTCAGGTCGAGCCCCGTGGCCGTCACGATCAGGTCGGCCGGCACCTCCTTGCCCGAGCGCAGCCGGATGCCGCTCTCGGTGAAGGTCTCGACGTGGTCGGTGACGACCGACGCCCGCCCGGACTTGATCGCCTGGAAGTAGTCGCTGTCGGGCACCAGGCACAGCCGCTGCTCCCACGGGTTGTAGCGCGGCGTGAAATGGGTCCCCACGTCGTAGTCCGGCGGCAACTCGGCGCGCACCATCTTCAGCAGCCCGGCCTTGGCCTTTTCGGGCCGGGTGCGGCACACGCCGAAGAACCAGCGGCCCATCAGCACGTTCTTCCAGCGCACGATCGCGTGCACGGCGCGCATCGGCAGGAAGCGGCGCAGCGTGTTCGCGACCGGATCCTCGCTCGGGCGCGACACCATGTAGGTCGGCGAGCGCTGCAGCATCGTCACGTGCGCAGCCTGCTTCGCCAGTTCGGGGACCAGCGTCACCGCGGTGGCGCCGCTGCCGATGATCACCACCTGCTTGCCCGCGTAGTCGATGTCGCCGGTCCACTGCTGCGGATGCACGATGCGCCCGCGAAACCGCTCGGCGCCCGGGAAATCCGGCGTGTAGCCGTGCTCGTAGTTGTAGTAGCCGGTGCACATCAGCAGGAAGTTGCAGGTCATGCGCATCGGCTCGCGGCTCGGGCCGCGCTCGAGGTCGACGCTCCAGCGGGCATCGTGCGTGGACCACGCCGCGCGCGTGACCCGATGGCCGTAGCGGATCCTGCGGTCGATGCCGTGCTCGCGCGCCGCGTCGCGCAGATAGGCCATGATCGACTCGCCGTCGGAAATCGACTTGGGGTTCGGCCACGGCCGCCACTTGAAGCCGAACGTGTACATGTCCGAATCCGAGCGGATGCCCGGATAGCGGAACAGGTCCCAGGTGCCGCCGAGGTCGTTGCGCGCCTCCAGGATCGCGTACGACTTGCGAGGGCAGTCCTTCTGCAGGTGATACCCGGCGTCGATCCCCGAAATCCCGGCCCCGACCACCAGCACGTCCACGTGTTCCACGGTCATGTCAGCTTCCTCCCGCGGGCAGGATAGGGCTTCGGTCGATGGCGCACAACGGGCACACGCGCGCGCACGGCGACGCGCGTGGTCCGCGCAGCGGCCGAACGCGGACGCGGCCCGGGCTGGCAGCGAACGGGTACGAGGCGTTCGTCGTCACTCCGCCTTGATCCCGGCCGACTTGACCACCGGCGTCCAGCGCTCGATCTCGCGCCGGATGAACGCGGTGTATTCCTGCGGCGTGCTGGCGTGGACCTCGTAGCCCTGGTCGACGAGCCGCTTGCGCACATCGGTCTGGTCCACCGACGCCACCACCGCGGCGTGCAGCCTGGCGACGATCTCGGGAGGTGTCTTCGCGGGGGCCAGCAGCCCGTAGAACCCCGAGCCGACGATCTCCGGATACCCCTGCTCGACGACGGTGGGCACGTCGGGCAGCAGCGGCGAGCGCTTGTTCGATGCGACCGCGATCGCGCGCAGCTTGCCCGCAACGACCTGGGTGCCGGTCGGGATGTAGGTGTCGAAGATCACCGGCACCGTGCCGCCCACCACGTCCTGGATCGCCTGCCCGGCGCCCTTGTAGGCGACCAGCACGAGATTGGAGCCCGTCCGGGCCTTCAGCGCCTCGCCCATCAGGTGCGTGACCGCGCCGATGTTGGCGACCGCGTACGACACGCCCTCGGGCCGGCGCTTCGCGTCGTCGATCACGTCGGCCAGCGACCGGTAAGGCGTCGACGGGTGCACCGCGATCAGCCCGGGAATCGAGGCCACCAGCGAGATCGGCGCGAAGTCCGCATAGGGGTCGTAGGGCAGCTTCATGCCGAGCGCGGTGTTCAGCGCGATCGGCGCGGCCGCGAACAGCGGCGTGTAGCCGTCGGGCGCGGCCTTGGCCACCGCGTCCATGCCGATCACGCCGGCCGCGCCGGGCCGGTTCTCGATGAGAACCGGCTGGCCGAGCCGCTCCGACAATCTCTGCCCGAGCATGCGTGCGACGTTGTCCAGCGCGCCGCCCGCCACCACCGGCACGACCACGCGGATCGGCTTGGACGGGTACGTGGCTGCATCCTGGGCGTGCGCGGGCGCGAGCCAGCCGCAGGCGGCGGTCGCCGCCAGGCACGCGAACAGAGCCGCCGCCGCGGCGGGCCGGTGGCGGGCCATCTTTGCGGCCACGGCCATGACCCGTGCGCGTGTGCGGGCGATGCAGCGCGCCATTGCCCTCGGGGCCAGTTTCATCGTCGTCTCCTCGTTGTCGTGGGTTCCGTGCGCAGCGGGGCCGTCTACATCGGCACGCGTGCGCCCGGTTCGATCGTCACGTCCACGATGTGCCCGCTGTAGCGGAACACGCCGTGGCGCTCGTACAGGTCCCAGTGAACGGGGCCGCGCCGGTCGAGCCCGATGTCCAGGCCCTCGAACACGCCGTAGAGCACCATCGTCGGCGCCATGCGGGTCCAGCCGACGATCTCGGTTCCGGTGGCGCCCAGGTGGCCGTTCGAGCGCGCCGGGGCCACGGTGGCCGCCTCGGCATCGGCCCGCAGCAGCCGGCCGCGGCCCTCGCGCCCGGGCTGCGCGACATAGTCCAGCGTCACCGCGTGCCGCCCCGCGGGCAGCGGCACGGCGGGCAGCGACGTGCGATCGCCGAAGCCGTTGTAGTGGAAGTGCAGCCGCCGGTCCTCGACCACCATCACCATGCCGCCGGTCGGGTCACCGATCGCCCACAGCACGCCCGCGTCGTCCAGGCGGTGTTCGAAGCGCACGCAGATCCGATACGAGCGGCTGGCGATCAGCGGGAACACGTCGGCGCGGTGCACGGTCTGCATGCCGGGCAGGAAGGTGCGCGGCCTGTCGTGCGCGGCGGCATCGCCGGGAGGCGCGTCGGTGAACTTGTCGCGGCGGTCGCGGTTGTCCAGCGGGTAGACGCAGTGTTGCCACGCCGCGCGGTCGAACGCTTCGGTCAGCTCGCGCAGGCGCTCCGGGTGCTGCGCACGCACGTCGGTGCTCTCGGAGAAGTCCGAGTCCAGGTGGTGCAGCGTCCAGTTGTCGAAGTCGATCGGCTCGCCGCGCTTCTGCAGCGAGCGCGCCAGCCAGCCGTCCCGGTAGTACGCGCGGTTGGACCAGCACTCGTAGTACTGCTCGTTGCGCGGGCTGCCCGCGGCGGCGTCGAACAGCACCGGCGCGAAGCTCGCGCCGTGAAGCACGCGCGCCGGCAGGCCGTTGACTTCCCGCAGCGCAGGCACTCCGGCCAGTTCCAGCAGCGTCGGCATCACGTCGGTCACGTGCGCGAACTGCGTGCGGATCGCGCCGCCGTCGCGGATGCGGGCCGGCCACGACACGATGAACGACACGCGCCGCCCGCCTGCGCCGGTGTAGGTCTTGAACGACGGGAACGGCGTGTTGGACACCTCGCCCCAGCCGGTCGGGTACAGCGACGCGCTGCGCGGGCTGCCCAGGTCGTGCGCGTGGGCGCGCTCGCGCTCGATCGGCGGGGCCGCCAGCCCCATGTAGCGACGGTTGTTGTTGAACATGCCGGTGGGCCCGCCCGCGTCGGTGCCGCCGTTGTCCGACGAGAACACGATGATCGTGTTGTCCAGCTCGCCGATCTGCTCCAGGAACGCCACCAGCCGGCCCAGGTTCTGGTCGACGCAGTCCAGCATCGCCGCGTAGGCCTCCATGTGCCGCGCAAGGAGCTCGCGATCGGCCGGGTCGGTGGTCTCCCACGCCGGCACGCGCGGGTCCGACGCCGGCAGGCGCGTGTCGGGCGGCACCAGGCCGAGCGCGACCTGCCTGCGCAGCCGCTCGCGCCGCGCCGCGGTCCAGCCTGCGTCGTAGCGGCCGCGGTACCTGGCCAGGTCGGCGGGCTTGGCCTGCAGCGGCGCGTGCACCGCGTTGTGCGCCAGGTAGAGCAGAAACGGCTTGGTGGGCGAGGACGCGCGCAGCTCCTTCACGTACTGGATCGACTTGTCGGTCCAGTCGTCGGTCGTGTAGTAGTCGCGCGGGAACCCGTCGATCGGCACCAGCTGCTTGCCCATCATCAGCTGCGCCGGAAAGAAGAAGTGCGCCTCGCCCTCCATGAAGCCGTAGAAGGTGTCGAAGCCGCGGCTGGTGGGCCACGCGTGCTTGGGTGCCGAGGGCACGCAGTCGCGGGTCGGCGTGTTGTGCCACTTGCCGGTCATGATCGTCTCGTAGCCGGCCGCACGCAGCGTCTCGGCCAGCGTCGCCGCATCGGCCGGGATCTCGCCCGAGTAGCCCGGGTAGCCCGGGTGGTTGTTGGCGAGCCAGCCCGTGCCCGCCGCGTGCGCGTTGATGCCCGTGAGCAGCGCGGCCCGCGCCGGCGAGCAGATCGGGTGCGACGTGTAGTGAGAAAAGCGCAGCCCGCGCGCGGCCAGCGCATCGATGTGCGGTGTGTCGATCTCGCCGCCGAAGCAGCCGGGGTCCGAGTACCCCATGTCGTCCATGTAGACGATCACGATGTTGGGTGACCCGGACGGCGCCGACGCGCGCGGGGTCCACGCCGGGGTCGACTCCTCGCGGGTGCGGCCGATGCTGCCGGCGAAGCCGGGGATCGCAGAGGACGCAGGCTGGCTCATCGGGGGGGCGTCTCCATGTGGGGCGCGCCGCACCCGCATTGCCCGCGCACGCACCGGTATGCATGCGTCGCCGATGGTGCCCGGCGGTCCGTCGCATGTAGCATCACGATGCGGGCGCTCGCGACGCGGGTGCGTGGGCTCACGTCGCGGGCACGGGCGCACAGGCCGGCGGCAGGACGGTCGGGACCGGGGTCAGGCACGGTGGGGGCCATCGGATCGGGCAGTATCGACCGCAGCCCGGGGCGGCGCAAGCGACTTGCGAAACGAATCGACATTCACGACGGAGACCGAGCCATGGCACGCGTCAGCACTTACCTCAACTTTCCCCGCTGCACCGAGCAGGCGTTCACGTTCTATCGGTCGGTGTTCGGTGGCGAATTCAACGGCCCGATCCATCGATTCGCCGAGGTGCCGGCCGCACCGGGCCAACCCCCGATGGCCGAAGCCGACCGGAATCTCGTCATGCACATCGAGTTGACGATCCTGGGCGGACACGTGCTGATGGGCACCGACGCCCCCGAGTCGATGGGCTTCACGGTGACACCGGGCAACAACGTCCACATCAACCTCGAACCCGACACACGCGCGCACGCCGATCGGCTGTTCGCTGCACTGGCCGAGGGCGGCAAGGTCGAGATGCCCCTGCAGGACATGTTCTGGGGCGCCTACTTCGGCAACCTCACCGACCGGTTCGGCATTCGCTGGATGGTCAACTGCGCCGCCAGGCCGTGAGCAACCGGCCGCCTACGGAATGCCGATCAGCTTGTGCGTCTGCAGGCTGAGCCGCCAGCGCGGGTGCCGCTTGCAGTAGTCGACCGCGCGCTCGGTGTTTCGCACGCGATCGGGCCCGTCCATCGGCTGCAGGAAGAAGTGGCGAAAGGCGAGCCGCTCGAACTGCTCGGGGCGGGCCAGCGCCTGCGGGAAGACGAGCTTCAACTCGTCGCCGGCGGTCAGCACGACCTCGGCGCCGGCCTTGGGGCTGACGCAGATCCAGTCCAACCCCTTGGGTGCGGGCTGCGTGCCGTTGGTCTCGACGGCGACCTGGAAGCCCTGTCCGTGCAGTGCCTCGATCAACGGCTCGTCGAGTTGCAGCAGCGGCTCGCCGCCGGTGCACACCACGTAGCGCTGCCCCGACGTGTCGCTGGCCGGCCAGCGGGCGGCCACGGCCTGGGCGAGTTCGTCGGCGGTGGCGAACCTGCCGCCGCCCTCGCCATCGGTGCCCACGAAGTCGGTATCGCAGAACTGACAGACCGCCCTGGCGCGGTCCGCCTCGCGACCCGTCCACAGGTTGCACCCGGCGAAGCGGCAGAACACGGCCGGCCGACCCGCCTGGGCGCCTTCGCCCTGCAGCGTGTAGAAGATCTCCTTGACGCTGTAGG
>CAYGZN010000051.1:0-3520 GCA_964354355.1 uncultured Burkholderiaceae bacterium
CCGCAGCCCACCGCGAAGTCCACGCCGAGGGCGTCCAGCGCGACCGGCATCGCGCCGGCCGTGTGCGCGAGGTCCCACAGCACCAGGCCGCCCAGCGCCTGCGCCTGGCGCGTGATGCCGGCCATGTCGTAGCGCTGTCCGCTGCGGTAGTTCACGTGGGTCAGCTGCACCAGCGCCAGCCGATCGCCGGCCGCGGCAATCGCCGCGGGCACGTCGTCCTGCTGCGGGCACACGAGCTCCATGCCGAGCAGCGCGGCCACCGCCGCGTCGATGTACACGTCGGTCGGGAAGTTGCCGCGCTCGGCGACGATCACGCGCCGAAGCGGCGATCGCCGGCGCTGGATGTCGCAGGCGGCCATCAGCAGCTTGAACAGGTTGACCGACGTTGAATCGCCCACGATCACCTCGTCGGGCTGCGCGCCGATCAGCGCGGCGATCCGGGCCGCCGCTCGCTGCGGCGCGCGGTACCAGTCCGCGTCGTTCCACGACCGGATCAGCCCCTGCGCCCACTGCTGCTCGACTGCGTCGCGCATGCGCGGGGCCACCGTGCGTGGCATCGGACCCAGCGAGTTGCCGTCCAGGTACACGACCCCGTCGGGGATCACGAACCGATCGCGCACGGCGGCAAGCGGGTCGGCGGCGTCGAGCGCCTCGAAGTGCGCACGCGCCGCGCGGTCCGGTTGCGCGCCGGGGTGGTTCGAGCTCATGTCCTGGCGGGTTTCCATTCGCTTTCTCGTCCTCGTGCGGCCTCACCACACGCCGAAGAACACGCCGTGCTGCTTGTGGGTCGCCGTCCGGGCCTCGATCTCCTGGGCATTCATCGTGGTGCGCCGCTTCAGCCGCGTGAACCAGTCGAACAGGCGCGCCTTCATCATCTCGCGCACGCGCTCGTGGCCCGCGTCGCGACCCAGGTCGACCAGCTCGCCGGGGTCGGCCTGCAGGTCGAACAGCTGCGGCCGATCGCCGATCCAGTACACGTACTTCCAGCGGTCGGTGCGGGCCATGAACGCGCGGCACTCCCACGGGGTTCGCCCCAGGATCCGGCGGGCCTCGCGAAACGAGTAGTCGAGCTCGGAGAACACGCCGTCACGCCAATCGTCGGCGGCGCCCGCGCGCGTCAGCGGCAGCAGCGAGCGGCCCTCGATGCGCTCGGCGTGTCCGGGCAGGCCCAGCGCGTCCAGGAATGTGGGCACGGCGTCGACCGACTCGACGAAGCGCTCGTCCACGCGCCCGCGTGTGGCGTCGGCGGCCGGGTCCGGGTCGTACACGATGAACGGGATGCGCTGCACGGTGTCGTAGAAGTGCTCCTTCTCGCCCAGCCAGTGGTCGCCCAGGAAGTCGCCGTGGTCGGCGGTGAACACGACCAGCGTGTCCTTGAAGCGACCGAGCCGCTCCATCGTCTCCCACAGCCGCCCGAGGTTGTCGTCGATCTCCTGCACGAGACCGGTGTAGGCCGGCCTGACGGTGTCGATGACCTCGTCGCGCATGAAGTTGACGCACTCCTCCTGCCGGCGATACGCGGCCAGCACCGGGTGCGGGTCGTCCAGCTCGCGGCGGTCGCGGTGCACCGGCAGGCAGCGCCCGATCGGGTACATCGCGTGGTAGGGCGCCGGCGCCATGTAGGGCCAGTGCGGCTTGATGTACGACAGGTGCATCACCCAGGGCTCATCGCCGCGGCGCTCGATGAACTCGACCGCGCGGGTCGTCATGTAGGCGGTCTCGGAGTGCTCCTTGGCGACCCGGGCGGGCAGGTGCACGTTGCGCATCTGGTAGCCCGACACGAGGCGGCCGGTCGCATCCAGCGCGCCGATCACGTAGTCGGACCACGGGCGCTCGCCGCCGTAGCCGTGCCGGCGCAGCCAGTCGACGTAGCCGGTCTCGGCGCCGGGGTCGTGGTGTCCGTCGTATCGGTCCACTTCGACGAACCCGCCGGCGCCCAGCAGGCGCCCGACCTCGCTGCCGCCGTCGATCGCCAGCCGCTTCATCGCACGCGTGTTGGGGCGCACGTGGGTCTTGCCGGCCAGCACCAGCGCGCGTCCCTGCTCGGCGAGCATCTCGCCGAAGGTCAGCTCCCCCAGGTTAAGCGGCACGCCGTTCCAGGTCGTGCCGTGCGAGGCCGGGTAGCGGCCGGTGTAGAACGAGGTCCGCGACGGCCCGCACACGCCCGACTGCACGAAGGCGTTGCGGAAGTTCACGCCGCGCGAGGCGAGCCAGTCGACGTTGCGCGTCGACAGCGCCGGATGCCCGTTGCAGCCCAGGTGGTCCCACCTGAGCTGGTCGCACATGATGAACAGGACGTTGCGGGCGGTCACGTCGAGACTCGCGCGTGTGCTCAGTTCTCCGGCGTGAAGCCCGACGACTCGATGATCGGCTTGAGCCGCGCGCGATCCTGCTCGGTGATCTTCTGCATCTGGTGACCGGGCAGGCCGGTGGGGTCGTAGCCGAACTTCAGCAGCTGTTCCCGGACCTCGGGCGTGTTCACGGCGGCGATCAGCGCCTTCTCCAGCGTGGCCTGGACTGCCTTGGGCGTGGCGGCGGGCGCGTAGGCGCCGAACCACACGTACACGCTGAACTGCGGGTAGCCCTGCTCGGCGAACGTGGGGATGTTCGGCGCCGCCTCCGAGCGCTTCTCGCCGGTACTCGCAATGATGCGCAGCTTGTCGGCCTGGTGCAGCTTGAAGAAGTCCGGCAACCCGTCGATGCCCATCGTGATCTGGTTGCCGGCCAGGTCGGCCGACAGCGGCGCGCCACCGCGGTACGGCACGTGGTTCATCGGCACGGCGAGGTCCTTGCCGAGCAGCAGCCCGAAGAAGTGCGGGTAGCTGCCGGCTCCGGGCGTGCCGAAGTTGGCCCGTGTCGGGTTGGCCTGCAGGTACCGCGTCAGGTCGGCGATGGTCTTGACTTCGGAGGCGAACGGCACCGCCAGCGCCAGTTGCATGTTGGCCAGGTGTGCCAGCGGCGCGAAGTCCTTGTCGGGATCGTAGTTCAGCTTCTTGTAGACCAGCGGCGCGATGACCAGCGGCGCCAGCGGCGTGATGAAGATCGTGTTGCCGTCGGGCGGCGCCACCTTCAGGCCCTCGGCGGCGACGCGCCCCGCGGCGCCCGGGCGGTTCTCGACGACCACCGGCACGCCGAGGCCGTCCTTCATCTTCTCGGCGATCACGCGCGCCATGATGTCGGTCGATCCCCCGGGCGGGAAGCCGACCAGGATCTTGACCGGGCCCGTCGGCCTGTCCGGCGCCTGCGCGGCGGCAGGCGCCGCGACGACAGCGGCCGCCAGCGACAGCAGCACGCCCGCCAGCAGCCGGCGCGCCGGGCGCAGCGTGGGCCGAGGCGCTGCGCGCGTCGTCGATGCCGGTTCTTCGCGTGTGTCCATGTCCTCTCCAGAGTGGCCGGCGTGCGCCTCGCCGCGGTCGGACCGTCGGTGTCCCTGCCGGATCACCGCGGTTCGCCGGCGATCATAACCTCCCCGCGACCAGCCGGCCCGCAGCGGGCGGCCCGCGCCGGTTCACTGCGCCGG
>CAYGZN010000051.1:3620-10444 GCA_964354355.1 uncultured Burkholderiaceae bacterium
CTCCCCGCGACCAGCCGGCCCGCAGCGGGCGGCCCGCGCCGGTTCACTGCGCCGGTTCACTGCGCCGGTTCACTGCGCCGGGTCAGCGCACCGGGTCACTGCGCCGCGCCCCGCCCGCCAGCCACTCGCGCACGCGGGACCCCAGCGGACTGCCCACGTCGCCCAGTGCACCGAGCAGGTCGAAGTGATTGCGGCCGGCGACCTCGATCGATTCGACGTCCTGGCCGGCGCGCCGCAGCGCCTGCGCAAACCGTGCGCTCTGCCACTTGAACGAGTCGGTCTCGTTGTCGCCCCAGGCGCACAGCGTCGGGCCGAAAGCCCCCAGGTCCTGCGCGAGCGGACTGCCGGCCCAGGCCCCTGCGTCGTCCAGCCCGAGCGGTTCGTTGACGTAGGTCGGCACCAGCGGGCGCAGGTCGTAGATGCCCGACAGCAGCACTGCCGCGGCCGGCCGCACCGCCTGGCCGCCCGACCCCGGCGACGCCGGCGACCGCGGGGCGCCGGCCGGCCCCGTCGGACCTGGCCGCACATCGGCCAGCGCCATCGCGGCCAGGTGCGCCCCGGCGGAACTGCCGGACAGCACGACCCGCTGCGGGTCGTGGCCGAGCGCGCGGGCGTGGGTGCACAGCCAGTCGACCGCGCGGCGCACCTGCGCGACGATCGCGGGCAGCGACGCGTGGGGCGCCAGCGTGTAGTCGATCGCGGCATAACCGATGCCGTCGGGGACGAGGTCCAGCGCGGGACCGGCGGACTCGCGCCTGGACAGCTGCTGCCAGTACCCGCCGTGCACGAACACCAGCAGCGGCGCGCCAGGCTGCTTCGACGGAAACAGGTCCAGCGTCTCGTCGGCGTGGTCGCCGTAGCGCAGGGTCCGCCAGGTCAGCCGCGCGCGCGCCTGCGCGCTGCGTTCGGCGTACTCCTGCAGGCACGCGTCGATCGACGGCACCCGCGAGCTCGGCGAGTACTCGCGCTCGAGTTCGGCCAGCGGCCAGCCGGCCCACTGCGCGCAGCGCGCCAGCGCCTCGGGCATCACGACCGGATTCACGGATGTCTCACGACGGATGCCGCGCCAATCCGTCCAGGTCCAGCACCGTGACGGCGCCGTATTCGACCCGCACCAACCCGGCTTTCTCCAGGCTTTGCAGCGCCTGGTTGACCCGCTGGCGGGACACGCCCGACAGGTAGCCGATCTCCTCCTGCGAGATCTGCAGCCGCGCGACCGTGCCTGGGTACAGGTGCGGATTGAACAGCTGGGCGATGCAGCGGGCCACGCGTGCGTCGGGCTCCAGCATCCGGTCCCACTCGACCGTCGCAATGAACTGGCCGAGCCGCTCGTTGAGCTGCACCAGCAGGAAACGCGTGAACGGCAGGCTGTTCTCGAGCAGCCAGTGGAAGGCGCTGCGCGGCAGGAACGCGATGCGCGAGTCGCGCAGCGCCACCACGTCGTACATCCGCGGACCGTCCTTCAGCAGCGACCCCTCTCCGAACCAACCCCCCGAGGGCACGCCGGCGAACGTGACCGACTTGCCTTCGGGCGAGACGTTGCTGATCTTGACCAGGCCGTCGACGACGCCGACCCACGCGTCGACCGGTTCTCCGCGCCGGCACACGACACTGGCTCCGGGAAAGTCGCGGACCAGCATCGCCGCTTCGACCCGCGCCAGCTGCTCGGGGGTCAGCAGGCGAGTCCAGTGGGTCGTTCGCCAGCCCGGGTCCGGATCGATCATGCCGGCGCGCTCATCGGGAGGAGTCTGGGGATCGCGTCTGCCGGCGGGAGTGATGGTGCACTGCAAAATGTCATTCGGGCGACAGCCTGTGCGCCTCGGCGCGACTAATCTGCGCCCAAGGGCCGTAGAATCGTCGCCTCGTTTCGACTGGATCAACATTCGGGGCGAGACATGGGTGCATGATCCGCCCACGCCGGTTCGAGGTAAAGACACGCAGAGGAGACATGGGCCAGGTCGGGGTCGTCGGCACGGACAGCACCACCTTCCCGCGGCTGCTGATGCAGCATGCCGGGGCGCGGCCCGGTGCGCCCGCCATCCGCGAGAAGGACCTGGGCATCTGGCAGACGCTGTCCTGGGGTCAATTGCGCGACGAGGTCCAGGCGCTGGCCGGGGGTCTGGCCTCGATGGGGTTCGCGCGCGGCGAGAACCTGGCGCTGATCGGCGAGAACCGGCCCCGGCTGTACGCGGCGATGATCGCCGTGCAGGTGCTGGGCGGCATCCCGGTGCCGATGTACCAGGATGCGGTCGCCCAGGAGATGGTCTACGTCTTCAAGGACGCCGAGATCCGCTTCGCGGTCGTCGAGGACCAGGAACAGGTCGACAAGCTGCTCGAGATCCAGGCGCAGTGCCCGCAGCTGGCGCACGTCGTCTACGACGATCCGCGCGGCCTGCGCAACTACACGGACGCCGCGCTGCTGTCCTACGACGAGCTGGTTCGCCGCGGCCGCGAGTTCCTGGCCGCGCACCCCGGCTTCGTCCAGGCCGAGATCGAGCGCGGCGGCCCGCAGGACGCCGCCGCGATGTTCTATACGTCGGGCACCACCGGCAACCCCAAGGGCGTGATCCACACCCATCGCAACCTGATCACGATGTCGTCGGTCGCCTCGCGCATGGAGAAGCTCACGTCCGACGAGGACGTGATCGCCTACCTGCCGATGGCTTGGATCGGCCAGAACATCTTCTCGTATTCGCAGTGGCTGGTCACCGGTTTCACGGTCAACTGCCCGGAGTCGGCCGCCACCGTGACCGCCGACATGCGCGAGATCGGCCCGACCTACTACTTCGCGCCGCCGCGGGTGCTCGAGGCGCTGCTCACGCAGGTCACGATCCGCATGGAGGACGCCAGCGCCGCCAAGCGCCGGCTGTACCAGTACTTCATGGGCGTTGCGCGCCGGGTCGGCGAGCGCATCCTCAACGGCGACACCACGGTGGGCTTCGGCGACCGGCTGCTGTACCGGCTCGGCGACCTGTCGGTCTACGGCCCGCTGCGCAACGCGCTGGGCATGAGCAAGGTCCACGTCGCCTACACCGCCGGCGAGGCGATCGGCCCCGACCTGTTCGTGTTCTACCGTTCGCTCGGCATCAACCTGAAGCAGCTGTACGGCTCGACCGAGACGGCGGTGTTCGTGTGCATCCAGCCCAACGGCCAGGTCAAGGCCGACACCGTCGGGCCGCCGGTCGAGGGTGTGGAGATCCGCGTCACCGACGCCGGCGAGATCGTGATCCGCAGCCCGGGCCTGCTGCGCGAGTACTACAAGAACCCGGCGGCCACCGCCGAGGTCAAGGACGCCGACGGCTGGTACCACACCGGAGACGCCGGCTACTTCGACGCCGACGGGCACCTGAAGATCATCGACCGCGCGAAGGACGTCGGCAAGATGGCCGACGGCAGTCTGTTCGCGCCCAAGTACATCGAGAACAAGCTGAAGTTCTTCCCGTACATCAAGGAGGCCGTGACGTTCGGCGACCGGCGCGACAAGGCGATGGCGTTCGTCAACATCGACTTCGAGGCCTGCAGCAACTGGGCCGAGCGCCGCAACATCGCCTTCGCCGGCTACAACGACCTGGCGTCGCGACCGGAGATCCGCGACCTGGTCGGCGAGTGCATCGGCAAGGTCAACGCCGACCTGGCGGCCGACCCGATGATGAGCGCCTCGCAGATCCACCGCTTCCTGATCCTGCACAAGGAGCTCGACGCCGACGACGAGGAGCTGACCCGCACCCGCAAGGTGCGCCGCGGCTTCATCGGCCAGAAGTACGAGGTGCTGGTCGATGCGCTGTACGGCGGCAAGCCCGAGCAGTTCATCGAGACCAAGGTGCGCTTCGAGGACGGACGCGTCGGCGCGGTTTCGGCCACGCTGAAGATCCACGAGGCCCAGGTCTTCGCGCCGCTGGCCGCGCAGAGGAAGGCCGCCTGAGATGGCCCGCACGATCGGCGACGTGGTCCTGGCGGTCGACAACATCTCGCTGTCGTTCGGCGGCGTGAAGGCGCTGTCCGACATCTCGTTCGACGTGCGCGAGCACGAGGTCCGCTCGATCATCGGCCCCAACGGCGCCGGCAAGAGCTCGATGCTCAACGTGATCAACGGCGTCTACAAGCCGCAGAAGGGGAAGGTCACGCTGCGCGGCAAGACCTTCTCGCACATGGAGCCGAACGAGGTCGCGCTGTCGGGCCTCGCGCGCACCTTCCAGAGCCTGGCGCTGTTCAAGGGCATGAGCGTGCTGGACAACATCATGAGCGGGCGCAACCTGCGCATGAAGTCCAACATCCTGCTGCAGGCGATCCGCTGGGGCCCGGCCGAGCGCGAGGAGAACGAGCACCGCGAGGTCTGCGAGCGGATCATCGACTTCCTGGAGATCCAGCCGTACCGCAAGACGCCGGTCGGGCGCCTGCCGTACGGGCTGCAGAAGCGCGTCGACCTCGGCCGCGCGCTGGCGCTCGAGCCTTCGATCCTGCTGCTCGACGAGCCGATGGCCGGCATGAACACCGAGGAGAAGCAGGACATGAGCCGCTTCATCCTGGACGTCAACGACGAGTTCGGCACGACGATCGTGCTGATCGAGCACGACATGAGCGTGGTGATGGACATCTCCGACCGTGTGGTCGTGCTGGACTACGGCAGGAAGATCGGCGACGGATCGCCCGACGAGGTCCGCGCCAGCGAGGACGTGATCCGCGCCTACCTCGGGACCGTCCACTGAGCCGCCGGGGACGCACACCCATGTTCAGTCGCAAGAACCTTCCGGTCACCGCGCTGCTGGTCGTCCTGGCGGTCGGCCTGTTCCTGCCGCTGGCCGACCGGAACAACACGCTCGCCTTCTGGCTCGAGGTGCTGATCGGCGGCCTGATGGCCGGTGTGCTGTACGGCCTGGTGGCGCTGGGCTTCGTGCTGATCTACAAGGCCTCGGGCGTGTTCAACTTCGCGCAGGGCGCAATGGTGCTGTTCGCGGCGCTGGCGCTGGCGCGGCTGGGCGAGCGCATGCCGCTGTGGGCGGCTTTCGTGCTGGCCGCGCTGATCATGCTGGCGTTCGCGTGGCTGGTCGAGCGGCTGGTGCTGCGCAGGCTCGTCAACCAGGAAGGCGTGACGCTGCTGATGGCCACGCTGGGCATCGCGTTCTTCCTGGACGGGTTCGGCCAGACCGTGTGGGGCAGCGACATCTACAAGATCGACCTGGGCATTCCGAAGGAGCCGCTGCTGGCCTTCCAGGGTGCGTTCGAGGGCGGCATCCTGGTCAATCGCGACGACATCGTGGCGGCCGTCATCGCGGCGGCGCTCGTGCTGGCGCTGGCGTTCTTCTTCCAGAAGACCGCCACCGGGCGCGCGCTGCGGGCCGTGGCCGACGACCACCAGGCCGCCCAGTCGATCGGCATCCCGCTGTCCCGGATCTGGGTGATCGTCTGGGCGGTGGCCGGCTTCGTGGCGCTGGTCGCCGGCATGGTCTGGGGCAGCAAGCTCGGCGTGCAGTTCTCGCTGCAGGAGATCGCGCTGCGCGCGTTGCCGGTCGTGATCCTGGGCGGCTTCACGTCGGTGCCGGGCGCGATCGTCGGCGGATTGATCATCGGCGTCGGCGAGAAGATGTCCGAGGTGTTCCTCGGGCCGATCCTGGTCAAGGTGTTCGACCTGGCCGGCGGCGGCATCGAGAACTGGTTCGCCTACGTGCTGGCGCTGCTGTTCCTGCTGGTGCGGCCCGAAGGGCTGTTCGGCGAAAAGCACATCGATCGCGTATGAACACGTTCGAGGCGAGCTGATGTTCTATCGCGAAAACGGCCAGTTCAAGACCAGCTATCGGACCGACCTGCAGGTCTTCCCGATCCGGCAGGACAGGATCTTCATCTGGGCCCTGCTGGCGGTCGCCTTCGTTGTCGTGCCGTTCGTGGCCAGCGAATACACGCTGCGGGCGCTGCTGATCCCGTTCCTGATCTATGCGCTGGCCGCGATCGGCCTGAACCTGCTGGTCGGCTATTGCGGGCAGATCTCGCTCGGCACCGGCGCATTCATGGCGGTCGGTGCCTACGCAGCCTACAACCTCGTGGTGCGGTTCCCGGCGGTCAACTTCCTGGTGGTCCTGGTGATCGCCGGACTGTGCGCGGCCGCGTTCGGGATCCTGTTCGGCATTCCGAGCCTGCGCATCAAGGGGCTGTACCTGGCGGTGGCGACGCTGGCGGCGCAGTTCTTCGTCGACTGGATGTTCGCGCGGGTCAAGTGGTTCACCAACTACTCGTCGTCCGGCTCCGTGTCGACGGCGCCGATCGAGCTGTTCGGGATGGTCGTGGACACGCCGCAGGAGAAGTATCTGCTGGTGCTCGGTGTCGTGGTGGTGATGGCGCTAGCGGCCAAGAACCTGGTTCGCGGCCACATCGGCCGCAGCTGGATGGCGATGCGCGACATGGACGTCGCGGCCGAGGTGATCGGCATCCGGCCGGTGTACGCGAAGCTGACGGCGTTCGCCGTCAGCTCGTTCGTGGTCGGCATCGCCGGCGCGCTGTGGGGTTTCGTCCACCTGGGATCCTGGGAGCCCGCCGCTTTCAACCTGAACCTGTCGTTGCGCCTGCTGTTCATGATCATCATCGGGGGCATGGGCTCGATCCTGGGGTGTTTCTTTGGCGCCGCCTTCATGTGGTTCCTGCCGATCCTGCTGAACCAGCTGCCGACGACGCTGGGCATCCCGATCTCCACCGCGCTGATCGCGCACCTGGAGCTGATGATCGTCGGCGCGCTGATCGTCTTCTTCCTGATCGTCGAGCCGCACGGGCTGGCGCGGCTGTGGTCGATCGGCAAGGAGAAGCTCAGGCTCTGGCCGTTCCCGCACTGAACGGAG
>CAYGZN010000051.1:10544-12406 GCA_964354355.1 uncultured Burkholderiaceae bacterium
TCGGCGGCGTCAAGATCGTCTACGAGGAGTGCGACACCCAGTACGCGACCGACCGCGGCGTCGAGTGCTACGAGCGCCTCAAGGGCAAGGGACCCACCGGCGCGGCGGTGTTCCACACGCTGTCGACCGGCATCACGTTCGCCGTCACCGACAAGACATCGACCGACAAGATTCCGATCATCACGGCCGGCTACGGGCGGTCCGACTCGATGGACGGGACCGTCTTCAAGTACAACTTCCCGTTGAACGGCATGTACTGGACCGCGGCCGACATGCTGATCCAGCACCTCGCCAAGAAGGAAGGGGGGTTCGACAAGCTCAAGGGCAAGAAGATCGCGCTGGTCTACCACGATTCGCCGTACGGCAAGGAGCCGATCCCTCTGCTGCAGGAACGCGCCAAGATGCACGGTTACGACCTGCTGCTGCTGCCGGTCACGAGTCCCGGTATCGAGCAGAAAGCGACCTGGCTGCAGATCCGCCAGCAGCGCCCTGATTACGTGCTGCTGTGGGGCTGGGGCGTGATGAACTCGACCTCGATCAAGGAAGCCGTCGCCACCGGCTACCCGCGCGAGAAGATGTTCGGCGTGTGGTGGTCGGGTGCCGAGCCCGACGTGCGGCCGGCCGGCGACGGCGCGAAAGGCTACAACGCGCTGGTGTTCCAGTCGCCCGCCGGCCAGGGCAAGGTCCATCAGGACATCGTCAAGTACGTGCACGACAAGGGCCAGGGCACCGGTCCGAAGGACGAGATCGGCGAGGTGCTGTACAACCGCGGCCTCGCGGCGGCGATGCTCTCGGTCGAAGGCGTCAAGCGGGCGCAGGTGAAGTACGGCAAGAAGCCGCTCAAGGGCGAAGAGGTGCAGTGGGGCCTCGAGAACCTGGCGCTCGACGACAAGGCGCTGGCCGCGCTCGGGTTCACGGGCTTCATGGCGCCGACCTCGACCAGCTGTGCCGACCACATGGGCGCCAGCCAGTCGTACCTGCACACGTGGGACGGGACCAAGTGGAACAAGTCGTCCGACGTCTACGCCGCGGATATGCAGATCATCAAGCCGATGGTCGCCGCGTCGGCGAAGGCCTACGCAGCGGAGAAGAAGGTCGAAGCCCGCGACTGTGCGAAGGTCGCTGCAGGCGGCTGACCGCCTGACCGTCTTGCCGCCCGCAGCGTTGCGGGCGGTTTTTCGCGGGGCCTGGCCAGCCGGGCCCCGCGAAAAGCCGGGACCGTGCCGTCACCTGACCGGCACGGTCCGCTCGATCGAGGATTCGCCGTGAGCCAAGCCCTGCTGACCGTCAACGGCATCGAAGTCATCTACAACCACGTGATCCTGGTGCTCAAGGGCGTGTCGCTGCACGTGCCCGAGGGCGGCGTCGTGGCGCTGCTGGGTTCCAACGGCGCCGGCAAGACGACCACGCTGCGCGCGATCTCGGCGCTGCTCAAGGGCGAGCGCGGCGAGGTCACCAAGGGCCAGATCGAATACAAGGGCGAGCGCATCGACAAGCTCACCACGTACGACCTGGTCACGCGCGGTGTGGTCCAGGTGATGGAGGGGCGCCACTGCTTCGGCCACCTGAGCGTCGAGGACAACCTGATGACCGGCGCGTACACGCGCAAGGCGAGCCGGGCCGAGATCGCGCAGGACCTGGAGAAGGTCTACACCTACTTCCCGCGGCTGCGCGAGCGCCGCCACAGCCAGTCGGGCTACACGTCCGGGGGCGAGCAGCAGATGACGGCAGTGGGCCGCGCGCTGATGGCGCGCCCGCAGATGATCCTGCTCGACGAGCCGTCGATGGGCCTGGCGCCGCAGATCGTCGAGGAGATCTTCGAGATCGTAAAGGACCTGAACCAGAAGGAGAGGGTGAGCTTC
>CAYGZN010000052.1:0-12314 GCA_964354355.1 uncultured Burkholderiaceae bacterium
CGAGTGCCGTCACCATCGTCCCGGTCTCACCCGGCGTATTCAGCAGGATCGAGGTCGTCGAGCCGCCGTACATCGCGCCGTAGTAGATGCCGGCGAAGAAGATCATCGACGCGGTGGGCTCGACCTGCGTGGTGATCGGCAGCAGCATCGCGATCGTGACCGCCGGGCCGAGCCCCGGCAGCACGCCGATGCCGGTGCCCACCGCGCAGCCCACGAATGCCCACAGCAGGTTGATCGGCGTGCCCGCCGTTGCGAAGCCCGCCAGCAGTTGGTTCCAGATGTCCATGGTCGGCGCCCGGTCGATGTGCGTGTGCTTCGACCGGCCGACGTGTCGGCACCGGCCGTCGTGTCAGAGCCAGCCCGTGTCGGTCAGGCCGGGCAGGTTGATCGCCAGCACCTTGGTGAACAGCCAGAACACGGGCGCGGCGATCACCAGGCCGGTGACCGCGTCCGTGATCGTCTGGCGAAGGTCGCCGGCGGCTCGCCCTTCGGAACTGCGCAGGCCGCGCACCGCCAGCGCGAAGCACAGCGCGCAGCTGAGCGTGAAGCCGATCCGCTCGATGAGCGCGGCGTTCGCCACGATCCCCGCGGCCACCCAGGCCAGCGCCCGCCAGTCGCCGCGGGCCGCCCCGGAACCCGGTTCCAGCTTGCGAAAGCCCCCGGTGCGGGCCTCCCAGAGCAGCCAGCTGCCGCAGACCGCGAGCGCCGCCGACACGACCCACGGCAGGAAGTTCGGGCCGACGCCGGCATAGCCGGCTTCCGCCGGAATGGCGGTGGCGCCGATGGCGAGCACCGCCGCCACCGCCAGGGCGCCGGCCCCGATCAGCGTCTGCAGCAGCCGGGACGACGACGAGTGGGCCGACGGGCCCGACGTAGGCAACGTGGAACCCACGCGGTCGGCCATGTCGGTTCAGACCATTCCGGACTTGACCATGATCGCGCGCGTTCCTGCGAAGTCGCGCTCGACGAACTCGTCGAACGCGGGCCCCGTGAGCAGCGCGGACGTCCAGTCGTTCTTCTCGAGCGCCTCGGCCCAGGCCTTGGACTTGGTCGCCTTGACCACCATGTCGGTCAGCGCCTTGCGCTGCTCGGGGGTGATGCCGGGCGCGCCGTAGACCCCGCGCCAGTTGCCCAGCTCGACGTTGAAACCCTGTTCCTTCATCGTCGGCACGTCGATGCCCTTCAGGCGCGTCGGCGACGTGACAGCGATCGCGCGCATCTTGCCGGCCTTGATGTACTCGGCGAACTCGCTGTAGCCGCTGCCGCCGACGGTCACGTTGCCGCCCAGGATCGCCGCGGTCGCCTCGCCGCCGCCCCGGAACGCCACGTAGTTGATCTTGCTGGCGTCGACGCCGACCTCGCGGGCCAGCATCGCGGCCGCGATGTGCTCGGTGGAGCCGCGCGAGCCGCCGCCCCACTTGACGCTGCCGGGGTCCTTCTTGAGCTGCTCGACCACGTCCTTCATCGTCTTGAACGGCGAGTTCGCGGGCAGCACGTAGACGTTGTACTCGCTGGTCAGGCGCGCGATCGGCGTGGCCTGCGTCATCGACACCGGCGAACGCGTGGTGATGATGCCCCCGACCATGACCGCGCCCACCATGATCAGCGCATTCGGGTCGCCCTTGCTGGCGTTGACGAACTGCGCCAGGCCGATCGTGCCGCCGGCGCCGCCCTTGTTCTCGAAGGCGACGGTCGCGGCGGCGCCGGAATCGATCAGCGCCTTGCCGAGCGCGCGCCCGGTCGTGTCCCAGCCGCCGCCGGGGTTGGCCGGGATCATCATCTTGAGCTTCGCCTGCTGGGCGAGGGCGGACAGCGGAACCGATCCGGTCGCAGCCAGGGCGGCGACCGTTCTCAGGAAATCACGACGCATGGGGGTCTCCTCGTCTTGTTCGGGTGAATCGTCATCCGGTATCGGAATGCCGCCATTTTGCACCGGAAAGGCCTCAGTCTGCCGGCAGCCTCCGGAAAATCCCGCCGACGACCCGATGCGAGATGCTGCGGGCGATGTCGGCGTCATGGGTGACCAGCATCATCGCCCCGCCGCGCTGCGCGAGCTGCCGGATCAGCAGCCCGATCGTCAGCTTCTGCGTCACCGGGTCGAGCCGCGACGTCGGCTCGTCGGCAAAGACGAAATCGGGTTCGAGCAACAGGATTCTCAGCAGCGCGAGTCGCTGCAGTTCGCCCCCGGAAACCTGCGACGGCAGCCGATCGAGCAGGGCCGGTGCGAGCTTGAGCTCGAGCATCGACTGCCGCACCGCGGTGGCACTCAGCCGGTGCAGCGCGACCAGATCGTCGAGGCTGCGCCCGATCGTGCGGGTGGGGGCGAAGGACGCGGGCGGGTCCTGGTAGAGCTTCTGGAACGCGTGAGCGCGCAGTCCGGGTTGCCGGACCACGCGGCCGCGGTCGGGCGCGAGCAGTCCCGTGACGATGTTTCCCAGCGTCGTCTTGCCACATCCGCTCGGACCGACGACCGAAACGATCTCACCCCGGGAGATGGCGAGATCCACATCGCTGAACAGCGGCTCGGCACCGTAGCCCTTTGCGACCCCCTGCGCAGCGACGACGGGCGCGGCCACCGGACGCGGGAGCGCCATCGGCGGCCATCGACCCGGCGCCGCGGCGACCAGCTCGCGGCTGTAGGCGTGTGCCGGATGGTCGAGGATCGAGTCCGCGGGCCCCCGTTCGACGATCCGGCCCTCGAGCATCACCACGATGCGCCCGCCGAGCCGACGCGCCAGCTCGACGTCGTGGGTGATGGTCATCAGGGCCTTGCCCGCAGCCAGCTCGCGCCTGAGCAGGTCGGCGACCTGGTCGCGCAGCGTGGCGTCCAGCCCCTTGGTCGGCTCGTCGGCGATCAGCAGCATCGGCGATGCGCAGCGCACGCAGGCGATTGCGGCGCGCTGCGCCATGCCGCCCGAGATCTGATGCACGTGCCGGTGCGTCGCGTGGGCGAGCCCCACCTCGTGCAGCAAGCGCGCAGCCTCGGCTCGCGCGCGCGTCCACGGACGGCCCGCGAGGTAGTGCGACACCTCGGCGACCTGCCGCCCGATGCGCATCGTCGGGTCGAGGGCGAGCCAGGGTTCCTGCGGCAACATCGCCATTGCGCGGCCCCAGGCTGCCGACTGGGCGCCGGACCGAGTGCCGGCGCCCAGGACGCGCATCCCGGCGACCGCGATCGAGCCGCGCGCGTGCACGTCGCGCGGCAGCGTGCCCATGATCGCCTGCGCCATGATCGACTTGCCGGAGCCCGATTCGCCGAGCACCGTCAGGTTCTCGCCCGAGCCGATCGACAGGCTGACGCCGCGCACGATCGCTTCCGGCGACTCGACCTGCAGGTCGTCGATTTCGAGCACCGTGCTCATTGGGCGGTGCGACGCTGTCCCGCGCCCTGACTCAGGCCCTGCAGCGCGAGCAGCGTGATCGCGAGCAGCAGCAGCGGCGACGCGAGCAGCCACGGCGCCTGGTCGAAATGCGGGAAGGCTTCGGTCATCATCAACCCGAGCTCGGCCGTCGGCGGACGCAGGCCGATGCCGACGAATCCCAGCGACGCGACGGCGAGTACCGCGTTGCAGGCCGAATAGGCGGCGAGCGTCGCCAGCGTGTCGCCGACCACTGGCCACAGGTGGGCGCGAAACACGTACCAGCGGCTGAATCCGAGCATCCGGCTCGACTGAACCTGGGGGCCGGCCAGCTGGGCGCCGACGGCCGCGCGCATCGTCCGGAAGAATTCGACCCAGCCGGCGCAGGCCACGCCGACGTACAGCGGCCACTTCTCGCCGGGGGCGACTCCAGCGAGCAGCAGCACCCACAGCAGCGTCGGCAGCGCCATTGCCGCATCGGCCATCGAAACGAGCACCCGGTCCAGCCCGCCGCCGCGGCTGGCCGCAGCCACGCCAAGCAGCGCCCCGATGGCCAGCGCGAGGCCGGCGCTGATCGCGGCAAGTCCGAGCGACACCCGCGCCGCTTCCGACAGTCGCGACACCACGCTGCGCCCGAGCGCATCCGTTCCCAGCCAATGCCCGGGTGAGGGCGGATGCAGGATGTCCGCCAGGTCCTGCGCGTGGGGGTCGGGCAGCCACGGCGGCAGCGCCCACGCAAACAGGCCGATGAGGACCAGCACCGCCAGGCTCAGGATCCGAAGACGTCGCAAGGGCGCCTCGACCGCCTTCACGCCACTGCGGCAACCGTCGGCGTGGACGCGCCGCGTCGCATCCGCGGGTCCAGCAGCTCGCAGGCGGCATCGACGAGCGCGTTCAGCACGACGAACAGGAGCCCCATGCAAAGCGCCGCACCCTGGATCATCGGCACGTCGCGCGCCACGACCGCGTGCACGAGCGCGTGACCGATGCCGGGCCACGCGAAGAACGTCTCGACGACCACCACGCCCTCGATCAGCAGCACCAGCTGAGCACCCGCGTAGGCGACGATCGGCACCGCGGCGTTGCGCACGACGTGCTCGACGACGACGGCCCGTGGGCCGATGCCCTTGGTGCGCGCGAACACGACGTACGCCGACCGCAGCACTTCACGGATCGACAGAGCCACCACCTGGCTCAGGCCGGCGGCCAGGCCCAGCGCCAGGGTCACTGCGGGCAGCACCAGGTGCGCCGGTTCGCCGTGTCCGGCTGCCGGCAGCCACCCGGCGCGGACCGCGAAGACCAGCGCCAGCGCCAGGCCCAACACGAAAGCCGGGGTTGCGCGCAGCATCGCGGCGCCCGCCGCCGCGATGCGATCGATCCACGGCCGGTTCAGCAACGCGGTCACCACGCCGACGATGGCGCCGATCCCCAGCGCCAGCAGCCACGCGGTCACGGCCAGCAGCACGGTGTGGCCGAGCTGGTGGGACAGTTCCGTCCACACCGGTTCGCCCGAGACCATCGACACGCCGAGCCGGCCCCGCGACAGGTCGGCCAACCATGCCACCAGCCGCACCGTTGCCGGGCGGTCGAGGCCGAGCTCCTGCCGGACCGCGGCCGCGGCGGCCGTGTCGACGAGGTCGTAGCCGTAGCGGCCGGCGGCGATCCGGTAGGCGGCATCTCCGGGCAGCGCCTGCGTGACGAAGAACGACGCGATGCCGACGATCGCGGCCACCAGAAGCGCCCGGATCGCCGTCCTCGTCAGCGCCCGCCGCACGGCGGCGAACAGCCTCGCGCCGCCCGACCACTGCCGCCTGTCGGGCGTCACTTCACCCACTTCATCCGCGACAGGCGATAGGACCGTTCGAGCGGATCGATCGACACGCCGGCGAGCCGGGTCGAACTGGTCGCGGTGTGCTGGTACCAGGCGATCGGGATCACCGGCAGCTCGGCCTGGATGACGGTCGCCACGACACCGCGCTGAACCGATCGTCGCTGCGGATCGTCGGTCAGGCTCAGCGCGTCGAGCGCGGACCCGACCGACGCGCTGCGCCAGTTCATCGCGCCCCAGTCGCCGCCTTCCGGTCCGAAGTCCTGCAGCATCGTGCCGATCGGATCCGGCACCAGCGCGTAGTTGCGCGCGACCAGCGCCAGCTCCAGCGAGCCGTCCTTGTGACCCGACGGGACCTCGCTCGAGTTGCCGATCGCCACGACGACGTCGATGCCCACCTGCTTGAGCTGCGCCTGGACTGCCGCTGCGATGACCGGCAGCTCGGGGCGGTCCGGATACGTACGCAGCGTCACCTTGAAGGGCACACCGCCGCGCGACAGCCAGCCGTCGGCGCCGGGGGTCCAGCCGCGCGAGGCGAGCAGTTGCCGGGCCTGCTGCAGGTCGCGCGTCAGCGGCTGCAGTCCCGCCACGTGCCATTCCTGCACGCTGGGGGGAAACAGCTGCGTCGCCGCGGCCCTGGGCTCGCGCAGCACCGCCGCGGCAATGCCGGGTCGATCGATCGCCAGGCTGATCGCGCGGCGCACGTCCGCGTCGCCGAGGATCCGGTGGCCCGAATTGACCTTCAGATAGACGGCGCGGGGAATCGGCAGCGAGTGGAACACGATCCCGGCCTGCCTGCGCAGCGTCTCGAAGTTGGCCGGGTCGTGCGTGAAGACCAGGTCGGCCTGCCCGCTGCGCGCCAGCAGGCTGCGCGTCTCGGCGCGGCCCGCGGCGAGGTACTCGACACGTTCGATCGCCGGCTTGCCGCCCTGCCAGCCGTCGAATCGCTGCACCGCGATCTTCTGGGGCGGCTGCATCGAGGCGACCTTGTAGGGTCCCGAGCCGATGATCGACTGCACGCTGCCGTCGGCCGCGAACGACGCCGGCGCCAGGACCAGCGTGCTGCTGTGGGCCAGGAACGCAGGCAGCGCGGCGAACGGCCGGCCCAGCTCGACCAGGACCTCTGCACCGGACGCCGAGATCGACTTGATCGGCACGCTGCGCAGCAATCCGGGCCGCGCCCGTGCGCGTTCGAGCGCGCGCACGACGGCGTCGGCCGTCACCGGGCTGCCGTCGTGGAAACGGGCGCCGCGACGCAGCGTGAATCGCCAGGACAGCTGGTCCGACGACACGGTCCAGCTGCTGGCCAGGCCGGGGATCAGCGTGCCGGCGTCGTCGGCATCGACCAGCGTCTCGGCGACCTCCAGTCGGGTGAACACATAGCCCGCGCTCGACGGGTCGAGGCTGCCTATCTCCCACGGCGCGACCACCCGCAGCACACCGGGCCCCGCCGCGGCGCCCTGTGCCGCGGCCGTGGCCGGCGCCGCCATGCCGGCCGCGACTGCGATGACGACCCGGACGATCGCAGCAGCGAGGACGCGGCGGCCAGCTGGGCCGACTCTGCCCGCGCGCCCGCGCGGTTCCAGCCCGGTCGCGGTCATGCGAACCCCGCCGCCGCCTTCGCGAAGTCGAAGTGCCGGCCCGGCGCCGCGTCGAACAGCGCGCGCGTGTACTCGTGCCTGGGCGAGCGGAACACCTGCGTGGCGGGTCCGTACTCGACGATCCGCCCTTTGGACATCACCGCGACGTCGTCGCAGACCTGTGCGGCCACCCGCAGGTCGTGGGTGATGAACAGCATCGCCAGGTTCAGCTTGTCGCGGATGTCGGCCAGCAGCGTCAGCACCTGCGCCTGCACCGACACGTCCAGCGCCGAGACGGCCTCGTCGGCGATCAGCAGCTCGGGTTCCATGGCCAGCGCGCGGGCGATGCCGATCCGCTGGCGCTGGCCGCCCGAGAACTGGTGCGGATAGCGGTCCAGCGATTCGGGGTCCAGCCGCACCAGCGTCATCAGCCGCCGTGCGCGCGCCAGCGCGTCGGACTGCGAGGTGCCGTAGTTCATCGGGCCCTCGACGATCGACTGGCCGACGGTGCGCCGCGGGTTCAGCGAGCGGTACGGGTCCTGGAACACGATCTGGATCTTGCGGCGCAGCTCGCGCAGGCGCCTGGCCGGCATCTTCGCGATGTCGGTGCCGGCCAGCAGGATGCTGCCGGCGGTCGGGTCGATCAGGCGCGCGATGCAGCGCGCCAGCGTGGTCTTGCCCGAACCCGACTCGCCGACGATGCCCAGCGTGCGGCCGCGGCGGATCTCGAACTTCACGTCCTGCACCGCGTTGACCTTGTTGCCGGCGCCGAACAGGCCGGTGCCGCCGTAGGTCTTGCCCAGCGAGTCGGTGGCCAGCACCACCGGGGCGTTCGCGCTGCCCGCTGCGTCCGGCCGATCCGGCGGCTCGTGGCTGGGCACCGAGCGGATCAGCATCTTCGTGTACTCCTCGCGCGGCGCAGTCAGGATCTGTGCGGTCGGGCCCATCTCGACCAGCCGTCCGTGCTTGAGCACCGCGACGCGGTCGGCGATCTCGGCGACCACCCCGAAGTCGTGCGTGATGAACAGCACCCCGGTGCCGCGCTCGCGCTGCAGCTCCTTGACCAGCCTCAGGATCTGCGCCTGCGTGGTCACGTCCAGCGCGGTGGTCGGCTCGTCGGCGATCAGCAGCGACGGCCCGAGGATCAGCGCCATCGCGATCATGATCCGCTGGCGCTGGCCGCCCGAGAGCTGGTGCGGAAACGACGCAACCATGCGCTCGGGGTCGGGCAGGTGCACCTGCTCGATCATCGCGATGATCTTCGCGCGCCGCTCGTCGCCGGACAGCTGCGTGTGCTCGCGCAGCACCTCGTCGATCTGGTCGCCGCAGCGCATCACGGGGTTCAGCGCGGTCATCGGCTCCTGGAAGATCATGCCCATGCGCGTGCAGCGCAGCTCGCGCAGCCGCGACTCGCTGGCGGTCACGACGTTCTCGCCCTGCAGCGCGATGCTGCCCGCGGTCACCGGCAGGTTCTTCGGCAGCAGGCCCATCGCCGAGAACGCGATCACCGACTTGCCCGAGCCCGACTCGCCGACCAGGCAGACGATCTCGCCGGGCTTCACCGAGAAGCTGACGTCCGACACGGCCAGGCCGCGGTCGCCCCCCTTGGGCAGCGCGATGCTCAGGCTGCGGATGTCGAGGACCGGGGCGGCGGCCGACGCCGCGGACGGTTGGGCCGCCATCTCAGATCCTCTTGGACATCCGCGGATCGAGCGTGTCGCGCAGCCCGTCGCCCAGCATGTTGATCGCCAGCACGGTCAGCGTCAGGAAGATCGCCGGGTAGTAGATGTTGTGCGGGAACACCTCGAACGACGTGCGGCCCTCGGCCATGATGTTGCCCCAGGTCGGGATCTCCGGCGGCAGGCCCACGCCCAGGAAGCTCAGGATCGCCTCGGCCAGGATCGCCGAGCCCGCGATGAAGGTCGCCTGCACGATCAGCGGCGCGATCGTGTTCGGCAGCACGTGCCGCCACAGCACCTTCGGCGTCGGCGTGCCCACCGAGATCGCCGCCTCGACGTAAGGCTCCTCGCGGATCGACAGCACGATCGAGCGCACGAGGCGGACCACGCGCGGGATCTCCGGGACGGCAATCGCGGCGATCACCGTCAGCAGGCTCGCGCCCGACAGCGACACCAGCGCGATGGCCAGCAGGATGGCCGGGATCGCCATCAGCCCGTCCATGATCCGCATCACGAAGCCGTCGAGCCAGCGGAAGTAGCCGGCGCACACGCCGATCAGCAGGCCCGTCGCGACCGACAGCGCGGCGACCGACACGCCGACCAGCAGCGACACCCGCGCGCCGTAGACGACCCGCGTGTACACGTCGCGCCCGAGGCTGTCGGTGCCCATGTGGGCGGTGCGCGTGATCCTGCGACCCTCGTCGTCGCGCTCGGTGGTCTCGTGGCCGGGCAGCTTGTTGCGGTTGCTGGGGTTGATCGCCGCCGGGTCGGCGCTGGTCAGCAGCGGCGCGCCCACGCCCATCAGCAGCATCAGCCCGACCAGCACGCCGCCGATCAGCACGCTCCAGTTGCGCATCAGCCGGTGCGCGAGTCCCGGCCTGCGGGTGGCGACCGCCGGCGCCTCGATCCCGTCGATCACCGGCACGGGGCCCGCCAGTGCGGGGTCGACTTCGGAGGTGGGGATCGTCGTCATCGCTGCGGCGTGCCGGTCACTTCAGTAGCGGATCCGCGGGTCGAGGATCGTGTACAGCAGGTCGATCACCAGGTTGACCACGACGTAGGCGACCGAAAACAGCAGGATCACCGCCTGCACGGTCGGGTAGTCGCGCGCCAGCACCGCGTCCACGGTCAGCCGACCCAGTCCCGGGATGCTGTAGACGCTCTCGGTCACGACCACGCCGCCGATCAGCAGCGCGACACCGATGCCGATCACCGTGACGATCGGCACCGCCGCGTTTCTCAGCGCATGGAACATCAGCACCTTGCGGTTGGGCAGCCCCTTGGCGCGCGCGGTCCGCACGTAGTCCTCGTTGAGCACCTCCAGCACGCTGGTGCGGGTCATCCGCGCCAGCAGCGCGATGTAGATGATCGCCAGCGTGAACGCCGGCAGGATCAGCCGATGCAGCCAGCCGCCGATGCCCTCGGAGATCCGCTGGTAGCCCTGCACCGGAAACCAGCCGAGCTTCACCGAGAACAGGCCGATCAGCAGGTAGCCGATCACGAACACCGGCACCGAGAAGCCCAGCACCGAAAAACCCATGACCAGGCGGTCGATCCACGACCCCTGGCGCCACGCGGCGATCGTTCCCAGTGGCACCGCGATCAGCGTGGCCAGCACGATCGTGAGCGCCGCCAGCGACAGCGTCGGCTCGACCCGGTCGGCGATCAGCTCGGCGACGGTCTTCTTGTAGAAGAATGACTCGCCGAAGTCGCCCGTGAACATCCCCCCGATCCAGGTGGCGAACTGCACGAGGATCGGCCGGTCCAGTCCCAGCTTGCTGCGGATCTCGACGATGTCCTGCGTGGTCGCCGCAGGCCCGGCGATGACCGCGGCCGGGTCCCCCGGGGTCAGCCGCAGCATCAGGAAGATCAGGATGGCGACGACCGCCAGGACCGGAATGGTCGAGAGCAGTCGTCGTCCGAGGTAGCCCCACATGGCGGTGCTGCGGTGCGATGCGGGGGGCGCCCGAGGCCGTGGTGCCTTACTTCTTCTCGACGTTCCAGAACACCGGCACCGGTGCCGACAGCACGCCGTCGATGTTCTTGCGCATCACGACCGGCTGATACCACTGGCCGAGGTTGATGTGGGTCGGGTACTGGAGGATCCGCAACTGGACCTGCTCGGCGAGCGCCTTCTGCTTGGCCGGGTCGGACTCGCGGGCGAACTGGTCGCGCAGCTTCTCGATCTGCTCGTCGCACGGCCAGCCGAACATCGCCTTGTCGCACGATGCGTTCATGAAGCCGGCGCCGACCGGGTTCAGGATGTCGGCGGCGACCCACGAGGTCAGGAAGGCGTTCCAGCCGCCGGCGCCGGGCGCCTCCTTCTTGGAACGACGGGCGACCACGCTCTGCCAGTCCATCGACTGCATGTCGACCTTGAAGCCGGCCTTCTCCAGCAGCGACTTGGCCACCGGCGCGAGGTTGGTCAGCACGTTGAGGTCGGTCGACTGCATCAGCAGGACCGGCGTGCCGTCGTACTTGGCCTCGGCCAGCAGTTCGCGCGCCTTCCTCATGTTCGATTCGAGCTTGTCGGACATGCCGGCCTCGGTCGCGAACGGCGTGCCGCACGGGTACATCGACTTGCAGACCTTGTAGTACTTGGGGTCCCCGATCACGCCCTTCAGGAAGTCCTCCTGGTTGAACGCGTAGAACACGGCCTGCCGGACCTTGTCGTTGTCGAACGGCTTGTGCAGCGTGTTGAAGCGGAACGTGTACTGGTTGCCCAGCGGGTTGACGTCGAAGGCCTTGAGGTTCGGGTCCTTCTCGAGCACCGGCATCAGGTCGAACGCGGGCTGCTCGATGTAGTCGATCTCGCCTGCGCGGATCGCGTTGGCCGCGGTTTGCGTGTCGGCCACGACGCGCCACTCGACGCGGTCGATCTTGACCACCTTGCCGCCGGCGAGCCCGCTCGGGGCTTCGCTGCGCGGCTTGTACTTGGCGAACTTGGTGTACACCGCCTTGTCGCCCGGTTTCCACTCTGCAGTCTGGAAGACGAACGGGCCCGAGCCGATGTACTCCTTGATCTGCTCGTTGGGGTTGGTCTCGGCGACCCGCTTGGGCATGATGAACGGCGTGTTCGACGACGGCTTGCCCAGCGCCAGCAGCATCAGGCCGGTCGGCGCGTTCAGCGTGATCCGGAAGGTCCTGGCGTCGACCGCCTGGGTATCCTTGACGAAGGTCCACAGTTTCTGGCCCAGCGAATCCTTGGCCGCCCATCGCTTGAGCGATGCGATCACGTCCTCGGAGGTGACCGGCTTGTCGTCGTGGAACAGCAGGCCGTCGCGCAGCGTGAAGGTCCAGACGAGGTTGTCGGGCGACACGCTCCACTTGTCGACCATCTGCGGCTTGATGTCGCCCTTGGCGTCCATCGCGAACAGCGTGTCGTAGATCATGTACCCGTGGTTGCGGGTGATGTACGCGGTCGTCCAGATCGGGTCGACGATCTTCAGGTCCGAGTGCATGACCACCTTGAGGGTGTTCTGCTGGGCGTGCGCCGGCAGGGCTGCCAGCGTCGCCGCGGCCACCGCGGTCGCGATGGTGCTGCGTTTGATCAGGGTCATCAGTGACACGGCGAACTCCTCGAGGTGGTCGTGATCAGTGTGACGGGCGCAGGGTCGGCACCCGAGACCGGCAACATAGCCGGCGCGGGCGCCGTGCGCAAGGGGACCGTGGAGCCGACAGGGGAACGTGGAGCCGCCCTCGGCAATCGGCCCGGGCCGATTACACTGGGGCCGTGACACACGCCTCGAACCTGCCGGTGCCGCGTTGCGGCCGCGGCGAGCCTGCCCCCGAATCCGCGCGACGCCCGGGCGGCGGCGCCCGAGCCCTGCTGCTGGACGTCGGCGCGGTCATCACCCGCACCCTGTTC